>NZ_DBNHEF010000080.1:0-87949 GCF_057138825.1 Candidatus Defluviilinea gracilis | reverse complement strand
TCAGAGGATCAATCACAACCGGCAATGGGTGATTACCCAAGCAAGAGAAGGAAGGTTCACAAACAACGATATGGAACAACAATTGGCGACTTTGACCTTGCAGGAGATAAGTTATAAGCGCGACCTGTCTGCATTAGGTCAGACGATAAATATCAATGCGCTCAATAACTGGGAAGAAAAATTTGAGGAGTACTTGGCGGATTTACAGGTAGGTGTTGTAGAGTTAAAAGAAGCCGCTCCTCAAACTGAAGAGGAGCGACATAGAGTATTCTTACTCAAGAAAAAGGTCGTAGATACCTTGGTTGAGGAGGTGACGATCAACAGAAATCGAGAACTAAACGTTGTGATTCGCTTGGATTTACAAAAGATTCTCGATCAAGATGCAGGTTTGGAGAACCTTAGCCCTGCGGCATATTCCAGGCGGGGCGAAATTTATACCCATACACGATTAAACCTCGTTCATCGCCGTCGTTGCGCATTTTGCGCGTCACCATTTCGACGGGCATGCCGATCTCGACGGCGTTGTTGTCAACGTCTGTTAACTGCGCGGTGATCATGGGGCCCTCATCCAACTTTACCAACGCAACAGTGTAAGGCGCGTTGGCGTCATAGCCTGCGGGGGCTTCGTACACGGTGGTGAATGAATACACCTCGCCTTTGCCGCTGAAGGTGTACAGGTCTTTGGCTTCGTCGCCGCAGTTCGGGCACACGTCGCGCGGGGGGAAAATTTTGTAATCGCAATGCGGGCACACCTCGCCGACCAGCCCGTAGCGTTGTTTCTTGAGTCTCCAGTGTCTTGGAATTTCCATGATTGCTTTCCTTTCGCAAGGGTAATTCTATCCCGCTGGACTCTCAAAGACTCTCAAACTGGATTCTTTGCAAGAATGTTTATGGGATGACTTGCCCGAGTCAGCCCGACGGGAGGGCTGATTCGCCAGTGGCGACCCAGCCGCAAGGAGGAGGCGAAGCGCCGCGTCCGCAAACAAAAACAGCGCAGACGTTATATATCCGTCTGCGCTGTTAGTCGATCCGACTCTTTTAGTCGAGCAATTCCTTCGGAATATTGCCGCCGTTTGCGGCGATCTTCTTGAGGACTTCCTTGTGAAGCCAGGTGTTCATCTTGGCTGAGTCGCCCATCAGATCGGCGGGGCAACCGAGTTCGGTGGCGAGTTCCTTGCGAGCATCGAAACTGGATTCGAGGTCGAGGAGTTTGAGCAAGTCCACGATCGAGGTTTTCCAATTGAGTTTGGCGGGGTTTGCCTGAGCGAGACCCTCAAGTTTCGCAACCACATCCACCTCAGAGATGGCTTTCGGCGCGACAGCCGCGGGACCTCGCAGGACCGCGTCGTCCTTTTCCATTTCGCGCGGTCTGAAGGCGGGCGTGGTAACAGGTTTCGCGGCAGGAGCGGGTTTGGGCGCAACCGCGGCGGCGGCGCTTTTTGCGGGCTCTTCCTCTTTCTTACCGATACCCAACTTGCTTAGGATTTTGCTGAAAAAACTCATAAGATATTCCTTTCGAATTTATATATGTTGTCAGGGGAATTTCTCCTGCGTGGTCATTATAAACGATAATATGCTTGATGGATGTGCTGAGTATTATAGATTTTGATCATCCTCTATTCACGCCGCATTTTGCCAGTTCAAGTTGATTCGTTGTTCTTCGGCAGTTCGTCGCCTCGGTACGCAAATAATTTATAATCGCTCCCAATGAAGATACTGCTGATCAACCAAGCCTTCGTCTCGCCCGATGAGCCAGGACACACGCGTCATTTCGAGTTGGCAAAATTTTTGCAATCGCGCGGACACGAGCTGGTCATCGTTGCCAGCGATTTGAACTATCAAACGGGTAAGCGGACTGTTGAACGCAAAGGAGTTTTCGCCGAGCAGATCATTGACGGTGTGCGGGTTTTACGCGCGTATATTTATCCCGCTCTGCATCGCAGTTATTTTTGGCGCGTGATTTCGTTTTTCAGTTTCATGTTCAGTTCGGTGTGGACTTCTTTTCGGGTAAACGATGTGGACTTGGTTCTAGGCACCACGCCGCCGATCTTTCAAGCCGTTTCCGCGTGGTTCGTAGCATGGATTCGTCGCAAGCCGTTCCTGCTCGAAGTCCGCGACCTGTGGCCCGAATTCGGCGTGAGCATGGGCGTGTTGAAGAATCCGATTGTCATTGCGCTGGGACGTCGGCTGGAGAAATTCTTGTACGCGCGTGCAGCCCATATTTTGGTGAACTCTCCCGCGTACAAAGAGTACATGATCGGCAAAGGCGTGCCTGAAAAGAAGATCACTTTCATCCCCTACGGCACAGACGTGGATATGTTCAATCCGCGAGTGGATGGCTCATCTATCCGCGCCGATCTGGGGTTGCAGGATAAATTCATCGTGTTGTACGCAGGCGCATTGGGACAGGCGAACGACATTGACACCATCCTCCGCGCGGCGGAACGCTTGAAGCCGTACGACAAAATTCATTTTGTCCTCTTTGGTGATGGCAAAGAACGCCCACGCCTGCAAAACGAAGCGAAACGGATGAAACTCACAAACGTCACCTTTGCAGGCGTCCGCCCCAAAAAGGACATGCCGCGTGTCGTCGCCTCTGCGGATGTGTGTCTCGCCATCTTGCAGGATATTCCCATGTTCCGCACCACATACCCGAACAAAGTCTTCGACTACATGGCGGCGGGACGCGCCACTGTGCTCGTCATTGATGGAATCACGCGCGAATTAATCGAATCGTCGTATGGCGGAGTCTTCGTCCAGCCGAATGACGATGAAACACTTGCCGAAACGATCCTCGATCTTTCAAAGAATGTGGATATTGTCCAACAAATGGGACAAAACGCCCGCGAGTATTTGGTCAAGCATCTTGATCGACGTGATAAGCTGAATGAGACATTGGAATTGCTCGAAAAGTTAGTGCAAAAGAATTAGCCACGGAGACACTGAGCCACAGAGATTTTTTTAATAGATTTTCTCTGCGTTCTCTGTGTCTCTGTGGCAAAAGATGATTATGAAACTATTTGTCACAGGCGCGACGGGCTTCACTGGCTCACGCGTCGTCCATCTTCTCCTCAAAAACGGATACGAAGTCCGCTGTCTTCACCGCGCCTCCAGCGATCGTTCGACTCTTTCCGATCCCAAAATTGAATGGGCATTGGGAGATTTATCCGATACCCAAGCTTTGACCTCTGCCATGCAGGGGACCGACGCCCTCGTCAACATCGCCTCGCTCGGCTTCGGTCACGCGGACTCGATTATCCGCGCCGCGAAAGACGCAGGCATCAAACGCGCGGTCTTCATCAGCACGACTGCCATCTTCACGCAGTTGAATGCCAAGAGCAAGAAAGTCCGCGTGGCGGCGGAACTTGCCATCGAAACGAGCGGGCTACAGTACACCATCCTGCGCCCGACGATGATCTACGGCAGTCCACGCGACCGAAATATGTGGCGACTGATTCGCTTTATACGAGTCTCTCCAATTATTCCTGTTTTCGGCGATGGAAAATCTCTGCAACAACCCATCTTCGTGGACGATGTCGCGCAAGCGGTGGTAAGTTGCATATCAAACGACAAGACGATTGGCAAAAGTTACAACATCGCAGGGAAACATCCGCTGGCGTACAACGAAGTCATTGATACGATTGCTAAAGCGATGAACAAGCGAGTGTGGAAACTCCACATCCCTTCGAAGCCTGTCGTTGCTATGCTAAGTCTCTTCGAGCGGATGCGAATTCCATTCCCCATCAAAGCAGAACAAGTCCTGCGGCTGAACGAGAACAAAGATTTCAGTTATGCCGAAGCACAGACGGATTTTGGGTTTAGTCCGCTGGCGTTTGAGGAGGGAATAGAAAATGAGTTGAGAAAATAAAAACTCAGAGATTTTACTCTCTGAGTTTTGAGTTCTCAGGCGAATTCTGGCTCGTAGTGCAGAACCAGCAACTTATCTGCCTTGACTGCGAGCTCTGCATAGGTCTGCCCTTCTTTATCAACAAATTCAACCTCAAAGGCATCAAGCGCGAGGATTTCAACCACCGTCCCAACCTGCCCGCGTTTTAGCTCGTGTTCGGGGAGATCATCGGTCAATGCAACCACATCAAGTAATTTAACTTTGTTTTTCATTTCGTACTCCTACAAGACATAGCAACTTGTAAGCCGTGGAAAATCTTCATTGGTGCGGATTATCCATGCCGTGCGGACAGTTGCCTGCCCTTCTTGTCTTGACATCGTAAAGTCTACCACATAACGTTGACCGTACTCATCTCTCTCGGTTGGTGTCGCATCTTCAGAAACAATTGCGGACAGAATTGCGTCGCGGAGTTCTTCTACGTCATCTGATGTTATGCCGAGCGATGTGGCAAAGACGCGGGCTTTATGTTTCCCGCGAGGATGACTGGCGCTCAAGCAATAATCCCGCAATTTCTCGATTTCAACAACGGCGCGGGCGGCGTTTGGCAGTTTCATCTGTGAAAATTATACCGCCGCTTTCGGGTTCAGTCCGCTGGCGTTTGGAGGAGGGGATAGGGGTTGAGTTGAACTAGGCGGCTGAGTAGCTTGAAATACTCATCGGGCGGGGTAAGGGAGAGACAACAGCCTATTGAAGCGAATCAATTCCCCAATTCTCCATTACAATCATCCTCAATGTCCTCCCTCATCGCATTCTCCATCTTAGCCATCCTCTCCTACTTCCTCGTCCATCTCATCCGCCGTTACGCGGAGCGGCGGCAGATCCTCGACCATCCCAACGCGCGGAGTTCACATTCCATGCCCACGCCGCGCGGCGGAGGGGTGGCGATCGTCGTCCTCGTAGCGGGAGCAGGCTTATGGTCAATGAAAGAAGCGGAACTCAATCACGCGTTGATCTATCTCGTCTGCGGAGTCGTCATCGCATGGCTGGGCTGGCGCGACGATGTTTCGTCATTGTCACCAAAGATTCGCTTTGCCGTGCAGGGACTCGTCGCGGCGGTCTCGATCTATGGGCTGGGATATTTCAAAACGGTCACCATCCCGTTGTTCGGCGAGTTGCATTTGGGTGTCGTCGGAGTCATCATCACGTTTTTGTGGATCATCGGACTCGTCAACGCCTATAATTTCATGGACGGCATTGACGGCATCGCGGGCGGCGTCGCGTTTGCGAGCGGGCTGGGTTGGATGATGCTCGCGTCGAACATGCGCAACGCGTTTGTGTTTGCGGTCGCGCTTGCCATCGCCGCGAGCAGTTTGGGTTTTCTCGCGCACAATTGGCATCCCGCGAAAATTTTCATGGGCGACGTTGCCAGCACATTTCTCGGTTATACCTTTGCGGTTCTGCCCTTGCTCTCCGCCGATCAGGGCGGTGACGCGCTCATGCTCGGCACGCTCCTGATGTGGACGTTCATCATGGACGCGGGCGTCACGTTCATCCGCCGCGCGCTCAAACGCGAAAACGTCCTCGCCGCGCATCGCACGCATCTCTACCAACGACTCGTCATCGGCGGGTATCCGCATCACATCGTCAGCACGTTGTATCTCATGCTCACACTTCTCGCGGGCGTGCTGTCATTCGAATGGTCATCGGGAAGCCGCCTCGCCCCGCCATTGATCATCATCGGACTTCCGCTCATTTGGATTATCCTCTCTCGACATGCTAAGCAATTAAATTTGGACGCTGATAAACGCTGATTGCGCTGACAAAACCCGATTAATTTTTTGGATTTCCTTTCTACATGCCTCTTTCGCCCTTTGACTTTTATCTCCCCCCAAAATGTTGAAGAAACTCCGAACACTCGCTTCTCTCTACCGTGAGCTTGGTCCTCGCTGGTCAGCCTTTCGCGTCGCCTACGCCTTTCGTCTCCGCACGGGACTCATCCGCTTGCAGATGCCGATGGGTGAATGGAGTGATTATGTACACCTCCTCGGTGAGCGGAGTGGCGAACGCCCTTCTCGTCACGCCGTCGAAGCGCGACGCTTGCCAGAAAATATTTCTTGGAATCCACAAACCGCCAGCGCCGAAGCAGATCGCATCCTCAACGGCGAAATAAAATACTTCTCCCACCAATTCATCAAAACTGGATCTCCTCCCAATTGGCACCGCGATTATGTCACCCTGAGCGAAAGCGAAGGGTCTCTCCTCTCACAGTCAGAGATTCTTCGGTCGCAACAAACGCTCCCTCAGAATGACATGGCGAAACATTGGTCACAAATCTCCGACGATTCCTCTGCTGACATCAAATTCATCTGGGAACCCAATCGCTTCGCCTTCGTCTACACCCTCGTCCGTGCTTATGTGGCAACGCACGACGAAAAATACCCCGAAGCCTTCTGGACTCTCATCGAAGACTGGGCGCAACACAACCCTCCCAACACAGGACCCAACTGGATGGATGGACAAGAGATCGCCCTCCGCCTCATGGCGTGGACGTTCGGTTACTTCCAATTCTCCAATTCTCCTTCCTCCACTCCCGACCGTAAAGCAAAATTCATTTTGCTAATTGCCGCGCAAACGAACCGTATCTATAAAAACATCAGCTACGCCATCTCCACGCGCAGTAACCACACCATCAGCGAAGCCTTCGGCTTGTGGATGGTCGGCCTGCTCTTCCCTGAACTCAAACACGCCGAAAAATATCTCACCCTCGGACGAAACCTCCTCGAGCAATCCGCCGCCGAACAGATTTTCCTCGATGGCGCTTACTCGATGTACTCCCTCAACTACCATCGTTTCATCCTTCATATTTACTTGTATGCCATTCAACTCGGAGAACTCACCCACTTTCCACTTTCCACTGAACTCAAAGAATCGGTCGCCAACTCCATTACTTACCTCTCCCACCTCATCAACCCCGAAACAGGCGAAATGCCCACCTACGGCTCCAACGACGGCGCGCTCGTTTTGCCGTTGAACAACTGTGACTTTACCGACTACCGTCCGCTGTTGCAACTGGGATGGTACATCACCAAAGAAGAATTCCTCTTCGATCCTGGTCCATGGGATGAAGATATATTTTGGTTATGTGGCGCAGAATCCCCTTCTCCCCGCGGGAGAGGGGTTAGGGGTGAGGGCGAAAAACAGAAGAAAGAAGAAAGAAGAAAGAATCTTAGCGAACTTCGCGTGCTTAGCGGTGAGTCGTTCCCCGATGGGGGAGTTTACCTCCTCCGCTCCTCCAACTCCCACGCCCTCCTCCACTGCACGGACTTCACCTCCCGTCCCTCCCATGCCGATCAACTCCACGTTGACTTATGGATTCGCGGATACAACATCGCCATTGACGCAGGCACCTACCTCTACAGCGGACAAGGCGTCTGGCGCAACGGACTCGCGCACACGAATGTCCACAACACCATCAGTGTTGATGGTAAAGACCAAATGACAATGGTCAGCCGCTTCACGTGGACGAATTGGTCAAAGGGAAAAGTTCTCAGGCACGATAAGAATCTCTGGCAGGGCGAGCATGATGGTTATAAACCTGTATCTCACAAGCGAACGGTGATGGCGCTCGAAGGTGATCGCTGGCTTGTGATTGATCAACTCACTGCAAATGAAACACATCATTACGCGCTTCACTGGTTGCTCGCCGATTTTGAAGTACAGGAGCTTGCTCCTGCACATGGATTGTTACTTCAAACAAAAACGGACGGCAAGCCGTCCGACTCCAGAATTAAGATTCAAATGGGAATGCTCGACGGAAACGGCAAACTCTCAATCGTCCGCGCCGACCCCAACTCCACGCGCGGCTGGCGTTCACGCTATTACAGTCATAAAGAACCCGCCATCTCAATCCAACTCGAAGCGACTCAACCCCAAGTCACCTTTTGGAGTTTCTTCGGGCTTGAGGATGATGTTGTTGAAAAAGTTGGGAATGAACTGAAAATTAATTCAAAGTCAATTTCGCTGGTTGAGTAGGGCGGAGTGAAGCGAAGCCCGTATCGAAACCAGCAGGAATCAAGAGTAATCTTGTAACCAAAATTATTTCGCAGCGCGGTGGTTTCGATACGCTCCTCACTCCGTTCGTCGCTACTCAACCACCGAGATTTATCAATCTCCAATCTCTAATCTCCAGTCTCTAATCTCTAATCTCCAATCTCTCAATTCTCTAATCCTCCAATTCTCCTCCCTCAATTACCAATTACTTCTTCCCCTCCTCCTCCCTCAACTTCTCCGTCGCCCTAAAATACTTCAAATACCGCATCGAATTCGCATCCTTGCCGAGAAGCAAATCAATCGCCTTGATCGAATTCCCCAACTTGATTGGGTCCGTAATAGACGTGGTCACGCCTGCCTGAATCGCCAATGCAAGGAACGCGCTATTCACCGCGTGACGGTCAGGCAGACCAAACGACACATTGCTCGCGCCGAGACTGATATTCACGCCGTATTCTTTCACGATCAATTCAATTGCCTTCAATGTGACCAGACCCGCCTGGCTGTTATGCCCAACCGTCATCACCAGCGGATCAATGATGATGTCCTCCGCAGGGATTCCCATCTTCGCCGCGCGCTCGATGATCTTCCCCGCCGCCGCGAGACGCCCCTCCGCGGTGGGTGGGATGCCCTCGTTACCGATCGCCATCCCGATCACCGCCGCGCCTCGATCTTTGACAATGGGCAGGACTGTTGCCAATTGTTTATCTTCGCCATTGACCGAGTTCACTAACGGCTTCCCAGGCGTGACTTTCAATCCCGCTTCGAGAATCTTCGGCTCATTTGAGTCAATGCACAATGGAACATCCGCCACCGCCAATATCGCCTCCACTACCTTCGGCATGATCGCCGCTTCATCAATCTGCGGATGCCCAACGTTTACATCCAACACATCCGCGCCCCAAGCGACCTGTCGCTTTGCGAGATGTTGAACATATTCGAAATTCTGGTCTACCAAAGCCTGTCCCAACTTCTTGATTCCCGTCGGGTTGATCTTCTCGCCAATAATGACAAACGGCTTATCGTGACCGATAGTCACAGTTTTGGAATTACTTTTCAAAATAGTGTGCATTGTATTCCTCCAACGTAACGCGACATTTTGCAAATTAACCAATAAATCTAGCAATAAACACGATATGGATTGTTGCCATAAATCTAATCCCGAAGGGATGACAGGATTCTAAAAACGGCAGAATGGGTTTCCAAATCCCGAAGGCGTCGCGTGGCGCCGTGGCGACAGATGACATAAATATTCCGCCTCTGACACCCCTTCGGGGTTGAATATGATACATCCTGCAATCCTATAATCATTTGACCCCTTCGGGGTCTGTGGGTTATGTTGTATTGCACGGTTTAATTGTTAACCTACAATATGTCGCGTGTGACTTTACAGCAATTGCCGCGGCGACCTTAATTGTTTTTCTCAGTATCTCTGCAACTCTGTGGCTGAACCTGCATTCATCAATAGTTTCTATACAACTGGCACGCCGAGTCCGCTTGAGCGGACTTCCACGAATTGAGGCAAGGGCGCTTGTGCTGAGTTCGTCGAAGCATCAGCCCGACGGCCCAACCCCGCCTCCAAAACGATCCTCGGAATCACCTCATCCCACCCCACAGGCATCAAATGGATTCCGTGTATGCCCTGCTTCTCGTAGCCGCGTATTTTGCCAATGATCTCCAATGCGATCTGAATTCCCTCCTCTTGCGCATTGCCCGCTTGGTCTGCAACTTCGATGCGATGCAATACATCTTTGGGCAAATACACCCCAGGGACTTCCGCCAGTTTCTGTGCCATCTTCAAACTCTTGATCGGAGTGACTCCAGCCAGAATAAAAACTTTATCCAGCACGTCTCTTTTTGCCAATTCGTTCAGCCACCGTTCCATGCCGTTCACATCGAAGATCAGATTCGTTTGGAAGAACTGCGCACCTGCATTGACCTTCTTCTGCTCACGCAATGCCTGAAACTTGACGTTCGATGAAAACGGTGAGGCCGCCGCGCCTAAAAAGAACAGCGGCGGATTCTTGATCTCGCGCCCGTCGAGAAATTTCCCTTCGTCGCGCATTCGGCGCAAGACCCACAGCATTTGAATCGCATCCAGATCGTTGATCTGCATATTGTCACGCGGTGAAGGCGACATCTTCGCGCTGTCGCCTGTTACGCACAAGACATTTCGCACGCCCAACGCAGTCGCGCCGATGATTTCGCTTTGCACGCTTCCACGCGAGCGGTTGCGCGCAGACATTTGCAGGACAGGCTCGGCTCCCTGATTCATCGCCACTTGACTGCACGCCCACGACGACATGCGCGGCGTCGCGCCTTGATTGTCTGTAAAATTCACCGCAGTAACCAGTGACTTCACCATCTCGATGTTGCGGATTAGTTTATCGGTCGAAGAGGAGAGGGGAGGCGTTATCTCGGCGGTGACGACAAAATCGCCTGCGACCAGCCGTCCCTGAAGAGAAGAAGCGTTTCCGTCGTACGCGGGCGCATGATACTCCGAATCGCCCTTCCACCATGCGGGCTGTCGCACAGGACGGAAAATCCCATCAACAGTTTGCGCGCGCGTTTCAACAGAAAGCAATCCTGTAAATATTTTTTTCGCGCCGATGTTCCATGCGTTTTTGAAAATTGCGCCCCACGAATCTTTCCCCACTTTTTCCCAATCGAGCGGCGGCAGAACTTCGAGCAACAAATCTTCGCGCCCCCATTCAAACGAGCGTTCGTAAATTTTGTACCAGATGCACGGGCGGCTTGGGTCAACGTAACACGTCTCCGATGTCGAGCCGCCGCACGGACCGTTTCGCAAACCTTTCGGGCATTCCATCGGGCAGATCAGCGCGGTTTCGGCGAGCAAACAATTTCCGCACATGCGGCACCCAAACAGCGGACCCTTCACGCTGTATTCGATCACGCGCAAGGCACGCTCACCGAACGTCTCTTTTTGGAATGGGGAATAGGCGGGTTGCCAGCGTCGTCCTGGAGTGAAGCCTGTCATTCGCGCTCCTTCGGATTATACATTATATATAATTTTCGACTGGCTGGATTGTACTCCCGACTCGCGAAAAACTGGAAGAGGCAAATTGTTACGAGTAAAGACCAAAACACAAGCCGCGCTATGTAATTGGAAAATAGCGCGGCTTGTGCAATGTGACCACTGAGCAGTTCAGAGATAAGAGCTTACTTTCTTTTGATCGTCAGGCAAGCGCATAACGTCGACGGGTTAATTGCCAATTACTCCTCTATAAAAACCCTCTGCCCTCCGCATAGTATTCCCGTATTCCGCCCGCGTGGAAATGATCTCGCGATTCAAACTTGCGGACTTTTCGCGCAAGGCTTTGTTTTCGATGGCTTCGATCAGCGCCGATGCAATGGATTGCGGATCATTAGAGTCGCATAGCAACCCGTTTTCATTCGGCGTGATCCATTCGCGGATGGATTCGAGATCGCCAGCGACGGGGAAGCATCCGCATGCCATGCCTTCGAGCAGGGTGTTCGGCGTGCCGTCGTGAATGGAGGGTGAGACCAGTATCGGCGCGCGGCGATACACATCGGCGATTTGGTTTGATGGTATCAGACCGAGCAGTCTCACTGAGTTCTCGATTCCCAATTCTCTCATCCTCCGAATTGCTTCTTCTTCTCCCGCCATACCGGTGCAAATAAATTTCGCGTTTGGGTGTGTTGCCAGTACAAGAGGGATAGCCCTGAAGAACATGTCGTTCCGCACGTAAGGACGAAACCCGCGCGGGTTCAGGATGATTGGTTCTTCGACGGGTTTCACTGGTGGATAAAACAGATCTGTGTGGATACCGCCGTTGCCTGGCGCGACAAACGTAGATTTCGATGAATCGAAACGCCATTTGACCGCCAGCCGAATATCACGGTGACAATCGGAATGAATTGCGTCTGCGCGTTGCATTGTGCGGCGCGTGTAATAGCGCATGAGCGGGGAGGAGGGCCCGTGCAAGGTGAAATCGTTGCCCCAGGTGGAGACGATTAACCTGTGATCTTGATGCGCTCCGCGAAGATCATGCGGGACTCCTCGGCCGCCGATTGCATATGCGGCAACCATCCCCTCATAGGGAATACGCATGGCGTGGATGAGATCGGGTCGCGCCTCGTCTATGAACGCGCGGAGCTGTTTTGCCGCGCGACGAATCGTCAGCGGACCGAGCCATTGCCGAATGACTGTGCGCAAGCCCAAGGTCCGGGCTGAGGCGGCGCCGGGGCGCTGAGTCGCTTTCTTGAGCCCGCTAAAGGCGACGGGGATGGTCTCCATCCGCTTGATGGGCAAATCCAACGTTGCGGGAAATGTGGAGGCGATATAAACCTCATCGCCGCGCTCGACGAAATGGCGAATCCAATTCAGCGCAATGGGCGAGCGCGCGTCTACCACGAAGAGGATTTTCATGTTTGCGATTATACGTCATTGCCCGAAGCGGCAAGACGGGGTATATTTGCCGGGCATGGACAAAAAGAAGATTTTGGTCGTCGAAGACAACATGGATAATTACGAACTCATCCGCGTGATTCTGGAGCACGGCGGCTATGACGCTTTTCAGGCTGTGACCGGGCGCGATGGCGTGGACGCGGCGCGATTGCAAAAGCCCGACTTGATCCTGATGGATTTGAGCCTGCCCGAGATGGACGGTTGGAACGCGGCGGAACGAATCAAGGCGGACCCTGCCACACAAGATATTCCCATTTACGCGCTCACCGCGCACACCCTGCCGCGCGATCGTTTCCGCGCCATGCAGGCGGGTTGCGACGGCTACTTTACGAAGCCTTTGAATGTGGAAGGCTTTTTGGCTGAAGTGCGCAATGTGTTGGGGAAAAAGAAGAATAAACGCCGTCCGAGGAAATTGATCTTTTAAAAGTTAGGACTTACGCAGTTGAACCTGTTGCGCCGTAGTTGCACTGCGGCGGCGGCAGTACAACTGCCCGCCAACTGCGTAAGTCCTGAAAAGTAACAAATCGGGCGGTTTCGGGTCATGGATGGGATTGTAAAAGTTCGCCGCCCAAAACCGTGTTGTTTGAAAGCCAAACAACCATTTCGAAATCAATTCAAACCAAGAGGTAAACCATGAAACAAATTTGTGTCGTCGGCGTTGGCTATGTGGGGCTGGTCACCGGAGCCTGTTTCGCCGACCTGGGCAACCGCGTGATCGCGTTGGATGTGGACGCGAAACGCATCGAGAATCTCAACAAGGGCATCATGCCGATCTACGAACCCGGGCTGGAGGAACTCGTCAAGCGCAACGTGAAGGCGGGACGTTTGACCTTCACCACCTCGTATGCCGATGCGTTGAAAGGCGCGGAGTTTGCCTTCATCGCCGTCGGGACTCCTGAAGGCGTGGATGGCGCGGCGGATTTGCAATATGTAGAAGTCGCCGCTCGTTCGCTTGCCCAACACATGACTGCCCCGCTGATCGTGATCAACAAATCCACGGTTCCCATCGGGACGGGGGACTGGGTCGCCGATATTGTGAAATCTGCCCAGCCCAAGCCGATCGACTTTGCCGTGGTGTCTTGCCCCGAGTTTCTACGCGAGGGTTCAGCCATCGCCGACTTTATGGCGCCGCACCGCAACGTGATCGGCTCGCTCGATAAAGACGCCGCGAATAAAGTGGCGCAGTTGCATTTGCCGTTGCGCGCCCCTATCGTCATCACCGACTTGCGCACCGCGGAAATGATCAAATACGCCAGCAACGCTTTCCTCGCCGCGAAGATTTCTTTCATCAATGAACTCGCGGACGTGTGTGAAGCCTACGGCGCCGATGTAAAAGAAGTGGCGGCTGGCATGGGGTACGATGCTCGCATCGGGCGTTACTTCCTCGACGCCGGTCTGGGTTGGGGCGGTTCGTGCTTCCCCAAAGATGTGCAAGCGCTCGCGTTCATGGCGAAGCAAAAAGGACTCAACCCGCGCATCCTCAACGATGTGGTGGATGTCAACTACGATCGTCGGCGCGATGTGCCCAAACAAGTGGAAAAATTACTGGGGGGCAACCTGAAAGGCAAAACCGTAGGCATGCTCGGTTTAGCGTTCAAAGAAAACACGGACGATATGCGCGACGCGCCGTCTGTGGATATTTCCAATGAACTGATCGCCGCGGGAGCGAAAGTCCGCGCGTATGACCCGGTGGCGCGCGAATCCGCCGCGCCGCACATGCCCGCTGTCGAAATTGTTTCCGATGTGTACGAAATGGCGAAGGGATGCGACGCGCTCGTTGTCGTCACGCCGTGGAATGAATTCAAACAACTCGATCTAGAGAAAGTCAAAAGCCTGCTCAAATCGCCGGTGATTTACGATGGGCGCAATATCTACGATCCTGCCCGCATGCACGAGATGGGTTTTACCTACCGCGCCATCGGTCGCCCATTCAACAACAACGGACGCGCATGATCCATTCATTGCGAAAGCGTAGTGACGGCTTTATTCGCTTTTTAGCATAACGACTGAAGTCGTTACTACGTTTCTTGATCAAAGATATTCGTCGGGTAGTCGGGTACAATATGCCCCGCTACCCGACTTTGTTCTTAACTACAAGACCAACCAACCAACCAACTAACCAACCAACCAACCAACTAACTAACTAACCAACTAACTAACTAACCAACCAACCAACCAACCAACTAACTAACCAACTAACTAACCAACCAACCAACTAACCAACCAACCAACTAACTAACTAACTAACTAACTAACTAACTAACTAACCAACTAACCAACTAACTAACTACATGCCAAACACTCCTCCCGTCTGTGATTATGAAGGCTCCGACTACCAATCCTCCTTTTGGGATAAGGGCGGACGCGAATACGAAGACCGCGCGGAAGCCATTGCCCTCAAGCGACTCCTCCCTCCACGCGGACGCCTCCTCCTCGAACTTGGGGCTGGCGCGGGCCGCAACACGCCGCGCTATCTCGGCTTCGACCGCGTTGTGCTCCTCGATTATTCGCGCACTCAACTAGAGCAGGCGCAACAGCGGCTCGGCAACTCGGACAAATACATTTACGTCGCGGCGGATGTGTATCGCCTCCCGTTCGTGGATGGCTTGTTCGACGCGGCGACCATGATCCGCGTTTTGCATCACATGGCGGACGCGCCGAAGGCGTTGGGTCAGGTGAGGAATGTATTGGGCGCAAACGGTGTTTTCATTTTGGAATTTGCGAATAAACATAATTTGAAAGCCATTTTGCGGTATTGGCTTGGCAGGCAAACATGGAATCCGTTCACGCTGGAGCCTGTTGAGTTCGTGAAATTGAATTTCGATTTTCATCCGCAGGCAATTCGTCAATGGTTGACCGGGTTGGGTTTTGCCATCGAGAAGATGCTGACCCTTTCTCACTTCCGTATGGGTGTGTTGAAGCGAATCATTCCCGCGAGCATCCTGGTCTTTTTCGATTCAATTCTGCAATGGACAGGCGCGTGGATTCAAATGACGCCTTCGGTGTTTGTGAAGGCTCAATTGAAGACTGGAGATTTGAGATTGGCTGATCTGCCAAGCGATGTGAGATACTACTTCAAATGCCCCAGTTGCGGACATCACCCGCTTGTGGATAAGAAAGAATATCTCGAATGTGGAAACTGCAATAAGAAATGGGGAGTGAAAGATGAGATTTACGATTTTAGAGAGTCGCTCAGTGTATAACGCGAGATGGCAGGCGCAGCGCCAAAACAAACGCGCTCCGTTCGTTGTGAACGGAGCGCGTTGGTTTCCAGTACCGTGAAGGGAAGGCGACAGCGCGACTGACGTAGCGCAAACCGCGCCAAGAACCTGTTTTCGTGACCTGCTGTTACGATTGACTTGTGGACGCTTCCAGTTTTTCCATGCGCCGCGAGCGGATCAACGAAGCCACAATGGAAGTTGTGAGGATGGTTGCGATCACCCCGAGGGAGAGACCGATGGGGATCTTGTAAAAGTCCACGATGAGCATTTTGGCGCCGACGAAGACCAGCACAACCGAAAGCCCAAGCTTGAGGTAGTAGAATTTGTCCACGACGCCCGCAAGCAGAAAGTAGAGCGACCGCAGTCCGAGGATGGCGAACACGTTCGAGGTATATACGATGAAGGCGTTGTCGGTCACCGCAAAGATGGCGGGGATGGAGTCTACGGCGAAGATCAAGTCTGTGCTTTCGACGACTAATAGCACAATGAAAAGCGGCGTTGCGAAGAGTTTTCCCGCGCGGCGGATGAAAAATTTATCGCCTTCGTAAGCGTCGGCAACAGGGAATATCCGTCGGAAGAGTTTGATCACAAAATTCTGATCCGGGATCAATTCGGTTTCCTTGTGCGATGCCATGCGGAAGCCGGTGTAGATGAGAAACGCGCCGAATACGTAGATGATCCAATGGAATTCATGAAGCAGAGCCGCGCCGATGGCAATTAACGTGCCGCGCATAATGAGCGCGCCGATGATGCCCCAGAAGAGAACGCGGTGCTGGTACGCGGCGGGGACTGCAAAAAAGGAAAATAACACCACAAACACAAAGATGTTATCAACACTGAGGGATTTTTCGATCAGATACCCCGCGAGGAAAGCCAACGCGGCTTCGCTGTTTGTGTACGAGCTGGTGGGTGAAATCGTTTGCCAAAAGAAATAGATCCCCAGGTTGAACAATAGCGACAGGCTGATCCACACGACGCTCCAGATCGCCGCTTCTTTGACCGAGACCGCATGTGATTTCCTGTGAAAGATCCCCAAGTCGATGGCGAGCAACGCCAAGACGAAGAGATTAAACCCGACCCAGAGCCATATCGTTCCGTCCATTGTGCATTCTCCTGATAGCCGACCGTGGAAAACAAAAAGCGAGACTCCACAGTCTTGAATGTGGATAGTCTCGCCAGTAGTGCGGATTCTGCACGTACGGCTGGCCGGGAACGTTCGTTCCGTCTTGACGACCAGCCGATGACGTTTATGGGTTGAGTCTGGCGGCAATGTTTCCGCTCGGATCAAACCAGCGTCATGGCTACTCCCTAACTTGCGCCCGATTGTATTGTATTTCTGTGATGAATTCAATCAAAAAATAAACAAACTCTCATTTTCGGCTTTGCAATTTTTTTATGTTTGGCTGGAAAGCGTGTTTTTTTTCGGTATAATCCCGATATCCATGCGCGCCGGCGAATCAAAAATGAAATAGGAGTATGTCGATCACAACGTCTGCGTAAGTTGTGAAGCGCCATCGGACTGTACCGTTCTGCAAATTATCGATCACGCGGAGTTGCCATGACAGATCAACAATCGGGGATGGATGGGGATGTTTTGAAGGCGCGCCGATTCATTGCCTTTATAGGGTTCGCGCTTCTCCTCCTGAGTCAAATCCTGATCGCGTCACAGCCTGTCAATGATCTTGTTGTTTTTCCACCGTTTACGGGCCTGGCTCTAGCGGGCGCAATCTTGTTCCTGGTGGGATTGACACTTCAACCCACAGGGTTTTTGCAAAAGATTTCAACTCATCCTCTGTTTCGCGATCAAGTATTCTGGCGCTTGTTTGCAATAACGCTTTCCGCGCTGGCGGCATACGGCGCGACTCTTTCTCAGAGGAATTACCTGCCTATCATGTCCATTTGGGTCATGGGGGTGATCGGTTACCTGTTCGGGTTTGCGAATGGGGGTGTGTCTGTGGGGACCATCAAGGAAAAAATACGAGAAAACCGCATCGAGATTTTGTTGGCGCTTGCCGTAACGGCCGTTGCTGTCGCCGCGCGTTTTTACAATCTTGGGCAGGTTCCGCGAGTCCTGGATGGCGATGAAGGGTTGGTTGGGCTTGCCGCCCAATCTACGGCTGTGGGAAGGTTATCCAACCCGTTCGCTTTATGGGAAAATTTTGGCGCTCTCTATCTGCAAGTCATCAACATCGCGCTCAGGTCGTTTGGCGCAAATTCCTTTGCATTGCGGCTGGCGCCTGCGATCGGAGGCGTGATAGCCGTTCCCGCGTTATATCTGTTTGCCCGCCAGGTCGGCGGACCCAGAATTGCGTTGATCGCGTCTATTCTGTTGGCGATATCGCATACGCATATCAATTTCAGCCGTATTGCGTCTGTGGCGTATATTCATGGCACCTGGCTTGTGCCGCTTGAATTATATTTCCTCTTAAGCGGGCTCGAAAAACGCCAGGCTTGGCGGACCGCGTTGAGCGGCATTCTGGTGGCGATCCATTTTTCAGTCTATTTGACGGCGCAGGTCATGATTGCGCTTGTGCTGGTCTACATGTTGCTCGCCCTCATTTTTTACCGAGCGTGGTTCAAAACGATCTATCGAGTCGCGCTCGCTTTTTGGGGCGGCTTCTTGATCGCGATCCTGCCGGAAGCGGTTTACATTTCACGCAATACGAACGAATTTCTGAATCGGCTGGCGCAGAATGGAACCTTTCAATCGGGCTGGCTGGATATCACCATCCAAAGCACGGGACAATCGGCGGCGACCATTCTCTTTGGGCGCGTGGTTCACGCCTTTCTGTCGCTTATTTATTACCCGGCGTTCGATTTTTATGGCTCCCCGGCGCCCATGCTAACCGTCGTTTCATCTGTGTTGTTTTTAATCGGCTTGGCTGTCTCCTTATTACGCGCTCGTTCGCGCGAATACCTTCTCCTGAACGGATATTTCTGGGGCGCAACCTTGGCTGTGGGTTTATTTGCCATTCCCCCTTCCGCGGATTCATACCGAATGTTGATGGCGTTTCCCGCGGCGTTGGTCATGTGCGCGATTGGACTGGATCAGATTCTCGCGGTATTTGGGATAGGGTGGCAAAATTCAAAGCAAGCGTACGCGTTCTCTATATCGATAGTCCTTCTCGGCTTGCTCATCCTCAACGCATGGACTTATTTTGGCGATTTTGCGGGCCAGTGTCGTTTTGGAGGAAACCTGGCGGGTCGCTTTGCATCTTATCTGGGGTCATACGTGAAGACCCTCGAGAGCGAGTCTTCGGTGTATTTGCTTAGCGACGGTCAATTTTTTTATGGGAGTCACGCATCCACTGACTTTCTCAGCCAACACAGGCCGATCATCAACCATTCTGATCCGATCGATTCGTTACGCGCGATTCACGGTGAAACGATCATTGCCAACCCGGATCGAATCAAAGAATTGGAAGATTGGGTGCGCCTCCACCCCGGCGGCAAAGTTCATTATGTCTATGATTGCCAAAATACCATCTTGATGGCGTATCAAATTCCCTAGCGAGGAACCTTGGACCCGCGCGAATATGAACTCATGTACCGGGTCGAAGACGAGCATTGGTGGTATCGCGGCATGGCGTCCATCACGCGGACGATGCTTGCCCGTTGGTACGGCGCTTCTTCATCGCTTCGCATCCTCGATGCGGGATGCGGGACCGGTTCAGCCATGACCGCGCTTCTGCCTGCCTATGGTTGCGTGACCGGCGTGGATATTCACCCTCTCGCCTTGCAGTTCTGCCGTAAGAGAGGCATTTCCCGCATCGCTTGCGCCTCAATTCTCGACCTTCCATTTGGTTCGGCGGAATTCGACCTTGTGACCAGCTTCGACGTCCTCTACGAAAAAGCAGTTGATAGCGATCTCGCTGCGCTTCGTGAATTTGCCCGTGTTCTTGTTCCGAATGGGCGCGTGCTTCTACGCCTCCCCGCGTACGATTGGCTGCGCGGGCGGCATGATGAGATGGTGCATACAAAGAAACGATATACCGCCAAAGAGGTCGCCCATTTGCTGGCTGAAGGCGGATTCAAGGTCGAGCACATCACGTTTGCCAATATGTTTTTGTTTCCCCTGGCAGTGTTGAAGCGCATAGGCGAAACACTATTCTCTGCGAGAGAAGGACGATCCGACCTCAACTTGAATGCGGGGATATTCAACACGATCTTCGAGAAAATTCTGACGAGTGAATCAGCCCTCATTGCTAGAAACAGCCTGCCCTTTGGCTTGAGCGTTGTCGCAGTGGGGCGAAAGGGGCAAACCGCGTGACAACGAATCCCGCACAGGGACGAGTGTCCAGCATCAGCGCGGTATTCCCGGCGTATAACGATGGCGGTTCGATCGCGAGCATGATCAGCGCGGCGAGCGTTGCGCTGCGTCAGGTCTCCAATGATTTTGAAATTGTGGTTGTGAATGACGGAAGCGCAGACTACACAACAACCGTCCTGGATGAGATGAGGAATAGATATCCCGAATTGCGTATCATTCATCACCCTGTAAATAAGGGATACGGCGCGGCTCTGCGAAGCGGCTTCAAGGCGGCGACCAAAGATTGGGTTTTTTATACCGACGGCGACTCGCAATACAACCCGCTGGAGTTGCCTCTGCTCGTGAGCGCGCTTCACGAGGGCGCGGATGCCGCGAACGGATACAAACTCAGCCGCAATGATTCAATTCTTCGAACTATCATCGGTCGCGCGTATCACAACCTCGTCAAAATATTTTTCGGTATTCGCATCCGCGATGTGGATTGTGACTTTCGTTTAATTCCCCGCAGGATTCTCAACGAGATCGAATTAGAAAGTGTCAGCGGGGCGATCTGTCTTGAAATGGTCAAGAAGATCGAAGACGCGGGGTATGTGTTCGCCGAAGTCCCCGTCAATCATTACTCGCGCAAGTACGGCGTCTCTCAATTCTTCGTCCCCTGGCGGATCATTCGCTCACTGCGGCAGTTGGCTGGACTGTATTGGAAACTTGTTGTTCAAAAAAGACACAAACGGGTTTGAAGCGCCATGGCGTTTTTGTTCTCAGAGACTGTTTTCTTAAGTCTTAAACCCTGTTCTTTTGTACACGGATTTCACGGAACACACGGAAAAAAGACAGCCTTTTATATGATCCTTCCGTGAAAATCCGTGAAATCCGTGGCGTCCGTGTCTAAAAAAGAAGTTAAGAAACGCTCTCTCAGGCAATTTTTGCGATGTTGAGATGCCACGAGGCAGACTGACTCTCAACCTGGTTGAAAATCAATCGCAAGCGGGGTTATATCCAATCTCCCACCTCCACCTAGAATTTCATACTAACAATCGTTATACTGCCGCAATGACTCAACATAGGAAGTGCGGCGCGTTTATTCCCTTTCAACATGTTCCCATATCGCGCTTCATTTATCTTTTATTGCCTCTCCTCCTGTTCTTCGCGTTCACCCTCCCCGCCCGCGCCCAAACCACTCCCGTCTGGGATTCTGCCCAGCGGATGCGCGACCTCGCCTTTCAAGCCCAAAGCGAGTTGTATGCCGCCGCGCGCGCCAGCGACCCCGCCGCCAATTATCAGACCGCCGCGAGTTTGCTCGACCAAGCCGCAGAAATTTACGCGACGAGTCTACAACCCGCGTATCAAAAATCCGCGCCAGAAGCCGACGCGCTGGTTTTGAATTCTTTGACTCGCGCGCGAACCGCCGCGCTGGATGGCAACGCCGCCGCCTTAGCCGCCGCGCGCGGACGCCTCTGGACCGCCCTTTTGCAGGGTAGCCAAACTTTGACTTTAGCCACGCTGACGGCGGGCGACTCTGCCGCCGCCGCTGAATGGCTGAAATTGCGCGAATACCGCTCCGCCACGCGCGTCAACACGGTGGACGATCCGTCGGCGCAGGCGCTTGCCGAAGTGGCGCAGAATCAACTGTCGGCGGGGGATGCGGCGGATATCATCGCCAACGATCTGCGCGACTCCTACTTCTTCCGCCTGCGCGATGCGTTGACTCAAATCGAAGATGCGGTTGAGAAAAAATTCCCCACCCGCGCCGCCGAATGGGCGGGGCAGTCGGCGGGATATTTCTCCATCCTGCAAGCGGATATGCGCGAGAAGCTCGGCGCGGACGAAACCGCCGCGTTGCAAGATTCTTTTGCCGCGCTCGAAGCCGCCGCGTTGAACGAAGATTGGGCGGAAGTCAAAACGCAAGCGGACGGCATTCATGCGGCGCTGACGAATTATCAGCCCGTTGAACTCACGCCCGCCGAAATTTCCAAACGCGGACAACTGCTGTATCTCTTCACCAATCTCATTTACGTCGAATACAAGAACGGCGTGCGCGATGGGAAGATCACAGTCGCCATCGAATATCAGGAAGCGATCACCTTTCGCGCCCAGGCGCAAACGGTCTTTGAAGACGTGCGCCCGTCCATTGCCGCTGTGGACCCGAACGCCGCCGCGCGGCTTGAAGCGATCTTGAGCGAACTCAATACGACGATCCTCAATTATGGCGAACCGAACGACGTGAAAGTTTTGGTGGATGAAGCGCTGGGGATTATCGAATCCACGTTGAAGGTCAGCGCGGACGCGACCGATACCTCCGCGGCGTTCACCATTTTGAATACACTGCTCAATGAAATGCTGACCTCCGCCCGCGCGGGAAATTACGCCGACGCGGAACGCGCGCGCATCGAAGCCTACGCCATTTACGAAAGCGGACCCGAACAACGGCTGGCGCATCGCGCTCCCGTCCTTTCGCGCGAGCTCGAAGGCTTGTTTTGGGAAGGCACAGAAGGGCAGAAGGGCTTGTCCACGCTGATCGCCGATCAAGCCCCCGCCGAGGAAATTGCCGCCAGCGTGAACCAGCTCAACGTCAAGTTGAACGAAGCGCAGGATTTTCTCTCCGTCGGCATGAGCGGATTTTTAGCCGTCGTCAACAGCATGGTCATCATCCTGCGCGAAGGTTTGGAAGCGGTGCTGATCCTCGGCGCGATCCTCGGTTATTTGAGCGCCACCAACAGCCCGCGCAAATTCAGCGCGTGGGTTTATGCGGGCGTCGCCGCCGCGATCGCGTTGAGCCTCCTCATCTGGTGGGCGGCGCAAAGCTTCATCACCATCACCGTCGCGCAACGCGAAGTGATCGAAGGCGCCTCCAGTTTGCTGGCGGTGGTCGTGTTGTTTTACGTCACCAACTGGCTGTTTGAAAAAGTGTACGTGGTGGATTGGATCGCCTACGTCAAAGCGCAGGTGGGCAAGGCGCTCAACACGGGTTCGGCGCTGGCGTTGGCGGGCTTGGGCTTCACCGTCGTTTTCCGCGAAGGCTTTGAAACTGTTTTGTTTTATCAAGCCCTCGCCTTCGACGCGCCCGCCAGTTCGATCTTGCTCGGCTTCGTCATTGGCGCGGTCGTCATCTTCGCCGTCGCGTATGCGATTTTGAAATTGAGCAAACGCCTGCCGCTCAAACCGTTCTTCACCGTCACAGGTTTATTGCTGATGATGCTGGCGTTCAACCTGACGGGCGCGGGCGTGCGCGGTTTGCAGGAGGCGGGTCTCGTCGCCGCGCATTTGCTGACGTGGATTCCCGAAAACTTGATCCTGATGGAACTCTTCGGCGTGTACCCCACGCTCGAAACCACGCTCGCGCAAATTTTATTTTTGCTATTGCTGATCGCTACATTCAGTTACAGTCTATGGCGCAAGAAAAAGAAAGACACCCTCATCACACAACCCAAAGGAGTTTCGTAAGACATGCAGAAAAATTGGATCACATCCCTGACAGGGATTCTGACCCTCAGCCTGATTCTCTCCGCGTGCGCGACGCCTCAAGCCGCGCCGACAGTTGATTCGGCTTCGACAGAACCCGCCGCCGCCCAAGCCGACCTCAGCGCAGTGAAAGCCTACGCGGTGGATCAGGCGTCCCGTATGCAAGAAGCGACGGCGTCCCTGCGCGCGGGCGCGGAAAAATATTACGCCGCCATCGCCCAAATCAAAGCGGACCATCCCGATGCGAATCCCTACGAATATTTGTGGGCGAATCATGCCGAAGCCGCGAAAACCCTGCTCGATAAAATGCGCGCCGACTGGCTCGAAGCGCACACGCATTACGAATTGAATGAAGGCATCATCGCAGGCGTGCCTGCGCTTGCCTATTACGACGGCTGGCTGGACGCGGGTGCGCCCGCCTCTGAAGACCCCGAAGCGATTCAATGGACGTTGAAACTTGCCGATGGCACAACGCTCGAAAGCCCTGGCAACTTCTTCCACACGCTCACCGAACCCATCTTGTATGGCACGGTTGAAAAATACGTCGGGCTGGCTGTGGATTTGAACGGCGACGGAAGCCTCGGTTTGGGCGAAGCCCTGCCCGAAGCGGAAATTTTGCTCGGCGCGACGCAAGGTTTGGATAGCGCCGCGCAACAAACACTGGACGCCATCAAAGCCTGGGAGCCGACTCTCGAAGACGCTTTCATGGCGATGGTCACGATGATCCCGACCATGAACGAATATTTTGAACAATGGAAGTTATCCACCTTCGTCTCTGGCAACAACTTTGAAGGGACGGGCTTCATCGCCGCCAGCCGCCTGTTGGATGTGACGGGCATTTTGCAAGGCTTGGACTTGACGTATGATAACATCCGCCCCATCGTCGCCAACGCCGACGCCAGCCTCGACACGCAAATTGACGCGGGCTTCACCGATCTGGTGACCTACGTCAACAACTTGTATGATAAAGAAAAGGCTGGCACAGTCTTCTCGCCTGAAGAAGCCGACGCCTTCGGCACGGAAGCGCAGGATAAAGCCACCGCCCTCGCCGCGCTCGTCGCGCAAGCCGCCGCCAAAGCGAACATTGCGCTCAACCTCGAAGCGGAAGGCTGGGCGCCCGACGCGCCGCCTGTTATCGAAGTCACTGTCCCCGCCCCCGCGGCGATAGAATGATTCACCTTACGCAGTACGGCAAGATTTATCTTGCCATTCACCCGTTTTTCCTCAGAGTAGGTCGCAAAGTGAACTTTGCGGTACGGAACATCGCGTAAGGCGATTGAATAATTTTCGCAGAACGTCCCGAAGGCTTTTGCACATCAAACCGCCTTCTTCCTAAGCCTTCGGGACGTTGAATCTCGCTCTTCTGTTTTGTGGTAAATTTTTATGATTACAAACGCAACCGCCAAATCCCGAACTTCCGCCCGCATCTCTCCCGCCGTGAAAGCCGTGCGCGATTATCTCCTGCCGTTCATGGTCTGTTTCGCCATCGCCCTCGTCAGCGGGTTGTTCTATTACCTCGTCCCGCGCTCGTGGAATTGGCGCGCCTCGCAAGCCGCGTTATGGATTCACCTGATCACTGGCATTCTTGGATTCTTTTATTTAATCCCGTATGTATTATCGCATTACAAGAAGAAGGGCGAATTGGCGATCAACCTGATCTTCGTCTGGCGCGCCTTTCGCCGCAACGAAAACGAATCGGACTGGGCGTATCATCAGCGCGTCTACGGTCACATCCTCAACTGGCTGATGGCTTGGCTCGGTCTGAGCGGATTCATCCTCCTCATCCCCAGCATTCTGTGGATGAGCGGCGTGGTCTGGATGGCGGGCTACTCCGCGTATCTCATTATGAACACCGCGCATTTGGGGCTGGCGTTGCTGGCGTTGGCGTTCATCGGCTTTCACGTTGCCCGCCGCAGGAAACGCATCAACCCGCAATGAGCAAGCCGATTCGATTTCTCGTCGTTGGGGGCGCGCTCACCCTGATCGCGTTTTTATTCGCCACATTCCTCCTGCCCAAACCGCAAGGCACGGGGTTGACTGCGGGCGAAGATATTCCGTTTTATTCCATGCCCTGGAACGATAATCCCTTCGCGCCTGGCAACCTGCAAACCGCCGACGGCAAAATGCTCGACGCGAAAAACATCCCCACCGCCGAGTTCTGCGCCCAATGCCACGACAAGGAATACCGCGAGTGGGTCAGTTCCATTCACTCGGTCACAGGTCCCGATATTCTGTACGAAACCGCCATCAGCAACAACGAAGTGGCGCACAAGAACCGCCTCGGCACGGAGAAAATTCGCTGGTGCGATTCGTGTCACGAACCCGTCAATTTGCTGATGGGCGAAATTAATCCGCTGGCGGTCGTCGGTCCCAGCGAAGCGACTGCCGAAGGCACAACCTGCATCATCTGTCACACCGCCGTCAAAGCCGACCCGCTGGCGGGCAACGGCGCGCTCACGCTCGATATCAACAACCTCAACAATTACAACGACGCGCTCATCATGGCGGCGCCCGCCGAACACGCCCGCAGTATGCAAGCCAAAACGCACAACCCGCTCATGGGCAGTTCCGATTTTTGCGGCGCGTGTCACACCGAAATTCGCCCCGTCGAAATCAACGGCGGCGAACCCATGCACTTGCAAAACACCTACGAAGAATGGCAGAAGAGCGAATACGCCGAGAAAAACATCCAATGTCAGGATTGCCACATGCACCCTGATCCAGCGGCGTATATCTCCCAGTTAAACGAAACAGGTCAGGTTCCCGAACGAATCGTTTCGCATCGCTTTGTCGGCGTGAATTATCTGCTCACCAATTCCAACCTCCCATCCAATCTGGTGACGTTTCTGCGCGGCGGACTTCCGCCTGGCGATATTTCGACGGACGAATGGAAAGCGGATTTGCTCGAACAAAACCGCCTCATTCTTGACCTGTTGCAGTCGGCGGCGACTTTGAGCGTTTCGGCGCCTGAGAGCGTTTCCCCCAATGCCACAGCGAATCTCAACGTCACCATCGCCAACACGGGCGCGGGACACAACCTGCCCACAGGCGCGCTCGACCAGCGTCACATCTGGCTCGAAGTCAAAGTGACCGACGCGGCGGGCAGTATCATTTATCACAGCGGCTGGTTCAACGATAAGACAGGACAGATAGATCCCAACGCCGTCATTTACATCAAAGTCCTCAAAGATAAAAACGGCGCAGTTATCAATGAGCATATCCTCTTCAACGCCGAATCCTACACCTACACCCGCGACCCCATCCCCGCCAACGCCAGCGACACGATTCCCTACGCCATCCCCATCCCCGCCTCGGCGCAAGGTCCGCTGACGGTGGAGACTACGCTCTGGTATCGCCTCGCCCTGCAAGAGTTCGTGACGTACAGCCTGAATCTGGACGTGATCATTCCGCCCGTACTGCTGGAGCGGACGAGCGTGGAGATTGGGATTAAGTGATCAAGCGATCATGAAAACAGGTTCTTGCCGCAGAGTCACTGCGTCAAGGCAGAAGAAACACAAACGCGCGCAGATAAAATAACTACGCTGTCTCAATCGCCTTCCTGACTCGCATGGCGCAGGTTGTGATAGATCGTGAAATACAACATCTCGCGGATCGTCAACTTTCCGATCAACGGATGGGGGAGCAGATAACCATCCAGATCATCCTCGTTCCATTTTTCGGCGACCGAGACCACGTCCGCGCTGGCTTTTGAAAATTGACTCAGTAATTCTGCCTTTACAACTTCTGGCTTTGCAGGAGTCTGCTGGTTGGGAAGATATTTCCCCGAAGCGACTCCACCCGCGGCGAGCGTATCTTTGTACACCCCGCAGATCGCCTCATAACTACGGGACGGCTGATTCGCCGCCCCGAACATTGTCCGCAGTGTGAGCCTCGGCAACTTCAGCGCCAGGGCAATCGGTTTATGCGACCTGATGAGATGATCCACATTATCCGATGCCGCCCAGACCGCGCCCTCGCGATGAAAGAATTCGTCCGCTGGGATCTCTGTGAACCAATTGATGACTCGCTGGTTGGAGTCTTTTAACTTGGAAAGCAAATCCAATTTGTTCGAGTTTGAACTCATATCTTCTCCACAACCCAAAAATGGGATATTCCCAGAATCTTCAACGGCGTCTTTTCAAGGAATTGCAACATTCCGCGCAAGAACTTACCCAACATCCCAAACCGCGCAATGATGTTGTCGTACGCGCCGAAGATGACCGTCTGTTCGATGAATTTAACAGGTAAGCCATCGAAAAGATTCAATAGATCATTGTGTGAATAAACCCGCACATGCGGAGCGAGTTTGTCGCGCAGTTTACGCGGCAGATAATTGACGAACAATTTATTGCCGAAGTAATATTTGCCCTTCCAATAAATTCCGTGCGTTTCGACGGGGTAGCCGCGATTTGGGCAAAATAAAATAAGCCTTCCGCCGGGCTTGAGAGCGCGGATCATTTCGCGGATGGCGGAGCGGTCATCTTGCACGTGTTCGATCACCTCGTGACTGAGAATCAGGTCGAACGTCCCGGAAAGAAGCGGAAGAAATTCCCCAGCCGCGTTAAGGATGAAGGGTGAGCGAGTCCGCGCTTCGTGAGCCCGGTCGAAGTCGTATTCCAATCCGATGACGGTTCCGCCGAAAGGAGAGAGGCGTTCGACGTACATGCCGACGCCGCATCCGTTTTCGAGAATCGTCCCTTTGATGCGTTCACCTGCAAATTTCACGATCATGTCGAGGCGTCGTTGTTGACCGGCTCTCCAAACATATGAAGGCTCGCCGCGCAAAGCGGCTTTGGCAAGGTTTCTAGGAGTCATAGGTGTTGTGTGAATGGCAAATGGGCAAATGAGCAAATGAGCAATTCAGCAAATGAGCAAAAGAGCAATTCAGCAAGTGGGTTAACGCCCGCGTTGGCGATTGATTTCGGTGAGAATTAAGGCGACGACTTCACTGGCAAGTTTGAGGCGTTTATCAAGTATATCCTTTGAGTAAAATGCCTTGGCGCGGTAAATGCGTCCTTTGGTCTCGCGCGCAGAGCCAAGGGAATATAGATAGAATTGCAAATATTGTTTTCCGTATCCTCGCCCAAAGCCCTCTTCAATGTTGGAGCAGACCGAATCTGA
This sequence comes from Candidatus Defluviilinea gracilis, assembly GCF_057138825.1. Taxonomy (NCBI): domain Bacteria; kingdom Bacillati; phylum Chloroflexota; class Anaerolineae; order Anaerolineales; family Candidatus Villigracilaceae; genus Candidatus Defluviilinea; species Candidatus Defluviilinea gracilis. Next base: position 59,531 of record NZ_DBNHEF010000080.1, on the reverse strand, counting down.
GCTCCCGATGATTTGTTTTGAAAGGACTTGTCCTCGCTCATCTTTTCGCCATTCTTCGGTATCTTCCCACAATAAATCGTAAAGATACAACCCTTTTTGATAGGCGGTTAACGTCCAAAACTTTTCAGATCGGATTGTCGCTGGAACCGTCTGTTGCCATTCCTCAAAACTCATTTCATTATGGTCCATTTTCAATTCCTCTCCTGGTAGATTACAGATTTGCCAATTTGCTCTTTTGCCTTTTTGCTCTTTTGCCTTTTTGCTGACCTGCACCCGTAATTATATCTTGCATCTTTTTACTGCCCGTGCTAAAATGCCGTTGTCAGTTGAACTTAGAAGCACGCACTGGAAAGTGGGCTCACCCCCACTTTTTTGTTTGAAATAGGAGAAATTGGAGTACCACGCATGTCAAAGAACGAAATTGCCCTGGCGTTCAACGAAGTGTTGGAGGAAAAACAACTCTCCAAGGAGATCATCCTTGGGGCGATCGAGTCTGCGATGGCATCTGCCTATCGCAAGGCTGTCAACGCGTCCACTGCCCAACATGTGGAAGCGAAGATCGACCTCGAAACCGGCAAAGTGTTGGTGTTCGCCGAAAAAGAAGTCGTCGAAGATATCATCGAACCCAAAACCGAGGTATTGCTCGACGAAGCGCGGCAAGTGAACCCCGAAGCGCAACTCGGCGACATGGTGATCGTGGAGACCACTCCTAAAGATTTCGGCCGCGTCGCCGCGCAAACTGCCCGCCAGGTTATTCAACAACGCATTCGCGAAGCGGAACGTTCCAACCAGATGCAATACTTTGAACGACAGATCGGCGAGATCGTCAGCGGCGTGGTGCAAGCCACCAACGCGCAGGCAACCACCGTCGGGCTGGATATGAAAGCCGAAGGCATGTTGCCCGCCAACCAGCGCATCCCTGGCGAACGCTTCAAGGTGCATGATCGCGTCCGCGCGGTAGTGCTCGAAGTAAAGGACGGCTCGCGCGGCCCGCAGATCGTGCTCTCGCGCGGGCATCGTAACTTCTTGCGCCGCCTGTTAGAGAACGAAGTACCCGAAATTTATCACGGCATCGTTGAGATCCGCGCCATTTCGCGCGAACCCGGCGCGCGCGCCAAAGTTGCGGTTATGGCAACCCAGGCTGGCGTCGACCCGGTGGGCGCGTGCGTGGGAATCAAAGGCGTGCGCATTCAAGCCATCGTCAAAGAATTGCACGATGAGAAGATCGACATCATTCAATGGGATCAAGACCCCGTTGTATACATCTCGAAAGCCATCAGCCCGGCGCGTGTCACTGGCGTCTATGTCTCTGATGCAGACGGCAACAAGACCGCCACCGTGGTGGTGCAGGAAGACCAACTGAGTCTCGCCATCGGGCGCGACGGTCAGAACGCCCGCCTCGCCGCCAAACTGACCGGCTGGCGTATCGACATCAAATCGCTCACGGAAGCCGCTGGCGATGCGTTGCAAAAACTTCAAAACGACGCCGAGCTTTCCGCGCTCATGCCCAACGCGGTCGAGGCAATTCCCAGCATCGAAGAAAGCCTCGCCAAAAAAGCGGAGAATCGCCCGCTCACTCCGGAAGAATTTACCGCCCTTGCGCAATTTGTCGACCGTGTAGAGCGCCGCACCATTCAGATCAAAGAAGAAGCCGCCCGCGCCGAAGGGGTGGTTACAGGCGAGCACTCCGATATTCCCACCGCGGCATTCGGCATGCCCCTCGAGCAAGCCGGCATCAAAGAACATACATACAACATCCTTGTCGAAGCGGGCTACGATACGGTTGGCAGTCTCATGGCAACCTTGAAAACGGATTCAAACCGCATACTCGGACTCGCCGGTATCGGACCGAAAGCCATGCAAAATATCGAGGAAGCCCTCGCGGCGATTCAATTCCCCGAAACGCCTCCCGCCGACGTGACGGCTGAACCGGCTGTGGAAGCGGTATCCCAGCCTGAGGCTCTCCCCGTTGAGGCAATGCCGCCTACGGAGAAGCAGGCATCCACGAAGAAAGACGCGAGGAAGGCTGTCGAAGAAGATGAAGACGAACACGCCAAAGACGGCGTCTCGCTGGATGAACTCTTCGCAATGAAGCCGGAGATCTTCCAAACTGCGGGCGGAGACGATGAGTCCGCAGATAAGAAGAAGGGCAAGAAAGTCAAGAAGAAGAGCGTCGAGTTGGTATTGGATGAAGAACGCGGCGAAGTTGTGGGTCGCAAGAAACATAAGCGCGGCGGCGATGCGTTTGGTGAGGAAGAGTAATTTCTGGTGAATCTTCGTGAGGCGCGATTCTGCCAAGCAAATCGCGCATCGCGAACACAACGTCAAGGAGCATGGTAAAGAAACTTGTTCAACGTGTGAAGCATGCGCCCCAGCGGACGTGTGTGGGCTGTCGTGAAGTCCTGCCCAAGCGGACGATGATCCGCATTGTGCGCGCGGCAGAAGGGGTGCAACCGGACCCAACCGGTAAAAAAGCCGGGCGGGGCGCATACTTACATGACCGCCGCGAATGTTGGGAACGAGCCTTGAAGGGCGCATTGGCGCATGCGTTAAAAACAACGATTACGGATGATGAACGCAAAACGTTGGAAAACTTTATGAATACCCTGCCTGCTAATCACGCAGATAGGGAACGGTGACCCGAGCCATATGAATCGTTGACTCACCGGGTTGCCGCCGTGGAAGGTGTAATTAGCAAGGCGTCAGATTGCCGATGGCTTTTGGCGTTTTGAGAATTGGAGGCAGTCCTATGAGTACCAATGGAAACAAGAAGATCGAATTGCCGGTCAGTATTGTGGTGCGAGACCTGGCGCAAAAGATCGAAAAAAGCCCAATCGACCTGATCAAAAAATTGATGACCAACGGCGTCATGGCGACCATTAATCAGTCGGTGGATTTCGACACCGCCGCGATCGTGGTGGCTGAATACGGCTATGAAGCGGCGCCCGAAGTGATCGAAGAAGTCAAAGTGGAGACTGGCGAAGTTCCGCTGTGGCGTAAGATGATCGCCGGCGAGGAGGCTGGGCAGTTGAAGAACCGCCCACCGGTCGTGACGATCCTTGGACATGTGGATCACGGCAAAACCAGCCTGCTCGATGCGATCCGCCAGACGGATGTGGCGTCGGGCGAGGCGGGCGGCATCACCCAGCACATCGGCGCGTATCAAGTGGAAAAGAAGGGTCGCCCGATTACGTTCCTCGATACGCCCGGTCACGCGGCGTTTACGCAGATGCGGGCGCGCGGCGCGCAAGGGGCGGATATTGTGGTGCTGGTCGTCGCGGCGGACGATGGGGTCATGCCCCAAACGCGCGAAGCCATTGCCCATGCGAAAGCCGCGCGTGTTCCGATCATGGTGGCGCTCAACAAGATCGATAAAGCCAACGCCAACCCAGACCGCGTTAAACAACAACTTGCCGAGCAAGAACTCGTCCCTGATGATTGGGGCGGGAATACGATGGTGATCCCCGTCTCTGCCAAGCAGAAGCAGGGCATCGACGATCTGTTGGAAGGCATTTTGCTCGTGGCGGATAATACCGAGATCAAGGCAAACCCGAACGGCAAGGTTATCGGCACGGTCATCGAAGCCGAAGTGGATAAAACCAAGGGCGTGATCGCCACCCTGCTCATTCAAAACGGAACGCTCGAAATGGGGGATGTGGTTGTGGCGGGCATCGCGCATGGGAAATTACGCGCGCTTTCCGATTACAAAGGCAAACCCGTGAAGAAGGCTGGACCTTCGACGCCGGTATCCGTCATGGGCTTGAGCGACGTTCCGTCGGCAGGCGATCTGTTTGAAGTTGTCGGTTCGGATAAAGAAGCGCGCGTCATCGTGGCTGAACGAGCCGAAGCCGCGAAGGCGCAGGCGCAATCGAAAAAGAAGCTCTCGCTGGAAGACTTGTTTGCCAACGTGCAGGCGGGCGAAGCGAAGGAATTGAACCTCATCGTCAAAGCCGACGTGCAAGGGTCGCTTGACCCGGTCATTTCCGAGTTGAACAAACTTGGCGAGGGCGAGATCGGTATCAAAGTTATTTACGCTGAAACCGGTAATATCGGCGAGAACGATGTGATGCTGGCTTCATCATCCAAGGCGATCATGATCGGCTTCAACGTGCAGGCGGAAGTCTCTGCGCGGCGGCTTGCCGATAAAGAAGGCGTGGATATCCGCCTGTACGAGATCATCTATCGCATGACCGAGGATATCGAGAAAGCCCTCAAGGGTATGCTCGAACCCGAAGTGAAGGAAAAAGTCATCGGTCGCGCGCAAGTGTTGCAGGTGTTCACCGCCTCGAAATTCGGACGTGTGGCTGGTTGCCGCGTCACCGATGGCGAACTGCGCCGCAACGCCAAGGTGAAACTCTATCGCGGCACCGACCTTGTCTACGAAGGCGACATGGGCTCGCTTCGCCATGAGAAGGATGATGTCAAAGAGGTCAAGCAGGGATACGAATGCGGCGTTGGCTTCAAAGGTTTCAGCGACATTCAGCCCGGCGACCAACTTATTTGCTACGTGTTGGAAAAATCGTAAATCAAAAACTGTGGTCTCGATATGTCCCGCGACGCTTCGACTTCGCTCAGAACTACTCGACCACCAATCGTAAATCGTAAATCAAAAATCGTAAATCGTAAATTGCCATGCCTTCAGGAATTCGTATTCAACGTATCGCGGATCGCATCCGTCAGGAACTTGCGGACATGCTCATCCGCGAGATCAGCGACCCGCGCCTGCAACAGATCTTCATTACCGACGTAAAAGTAGATAGGGAACTTGCCTACGCGGATGTGTACGTCTCCGCCATCGAAGGGACGACGCGCTCGAAAGACGTTCTTGCCGGACTTGAGTCTGCTTCCGGTTTCCTGCGGCGGACTCTCGCCTCGCGCGTCGAACTGCGCGCCTTTCCGCGCCTGCGTTTCCACTGGGATGTGACGCCTGAAAATGCCGACCGTATTGAAAAGGCGCTGGCAGAGTTGAGAAACAAAAAATAACCGCGCGGCTTGTTGATGCGATGATCATACTTCGCCAAGACGCCGGGTGATCATGAATGGAAGGGATTTTTTCGAGAATGATAGAAACACAATCAGGGGAAATTAAACAACGGTTGGAGCAGGCGCAGAAGATCGTCATTGCGTCGCACGTTCGCCCGGATGGCGATGCCATCGGTTCCCTGCTCGGTTTGGGGTTGGCGCTCAAAGACGCCGGTAAACAAACGCAAATGGTGCTGGTAGACGGCGTGTCTTCCTCGTTCAAATATCTGGAGGGAAGCGAACTGATCGTCAAAGAGCCGCAAGGGGAACACGATACCTTCATCACCGTCGATTGCGCCGATTTCAAGCGCGTAGGGAAGGCATTTGAGAATTTCGGCGCGCCCGATATCAATATCGACCATCACAAAACCAACGAACGATTCGGCATATTGAACCTGATCGAAGAAGATGAGGTGGCAACCGCCGCCATCCTCACCAATTATCTGCCCCAATGGGGATACAAGATCACCAAGCCGATTGCCGCGGCTTTATTAACCGGGATCGTTACCGACACGCTTGGCTTCCGCACGCCAAACACAAACCCCTCCGCGATGCGGTTGTGCGCCGCGTTGATGGAAACAGGCGTGGACATGTCTGACTTGTACATGCGTTCGTTGGTGCATAAAACGTTTCCTGCGGCGCGATATTGGGGGGCGGGGCTTTCCAATCTTGAGCAAAAGCATGGGATTGTCTGGGCAACCCTAACCGTCGCAGATCGCAAACGAGCCGGATACGGCGGGAACGACGATGCCGATTTGATTAATATAATCTCAGCAATTACCGGGAACGGAAACAAAGTGGGTATGATATTCGTCGAACAAAACGACAGGCATGTCAAGATTTCATGGCGCGCGCTGGACCCGTCTGTGGATGTTTCGAGAGTTGCGAAACACTTCAACGGAGGCGGTCATGCCGCCGCAGCCGGGGCAGACATCCCCGGCGCGTTAAGCGAGGTACAGCCTGTAGTACTAAAGTCAACTCGTGAAATGCTCCACCTTGATTAAAATAGTTATCCACAAATGCCATCAATAAATTTATGGAGGAAAAATGAATAAACAAACCGATAACCAGACAATGAAGAATGCCATCTCCGGCGTCCTAGTGGTGGACAAGCCTGTTGGCATGACCTCACACGATGTAGTCCAGGCAATCCGAAATGGGACAGGTTTGCGCCGCGCAGGGCATACCGGCACGCTTGACCCGCGCGCGTCTGGCGTGTTGGTGATTTTGGTCGGTCCCGCCGTTCGGTTGAGCGAATATGTTTCCGCATCGGATAAACGCTATCAGGCGATTATCCGCATGGGAGGCAAGACTGATACCTTCGACGCGGAGGGGAGGGTGACTCCATCCGCCCAGCCCGTCAATGTGACCGAGGCGCAATTTGAAGAAGCGTTGAAAACGTTCGTCGGCGAGATCGAGCAAACGCCGCCGCCGTATTCCGCCGTCAAAGTGCAGGGACGCAAAGCGTACGAAATGGCGCGTCAGGGCGAGCAGGTGGACCTTGCCCCGCGCAAGATCACCGTGCATCACCTCGAAGTGTTGGAGTGGACGCCGCCCGAAGTTGTGATTGATGTGCATTGTTCGTCTGGCACCTACGTGCGCTCGTTGGCGAATGATCTCGGTGAAAAATTGGGATGCGGCGCGTACCTCGTCGGCTTGCGTCGCACCAAAAGCGGACGGTTCTCGTTGCGCGACGCGACGCCGCTCCGCAAATTGCAAGAGGCGTTCACCGCAGGCAATTGGTATCAATATCTCATCCCCGCCGCCGAAGCCTTGGGCGATTGGCCCGCCATCGAACTCAGCCCCGATGAAGTAGAAGGGGTGAGGCATGGTCATCGCGTGAAAGCGGCGGAAGATGCGGCGCTTGGAAATAAAGTGCGCGGCGTCAGCACGCAAGGCGAACTAGTCGCATTGATGGAATGTATCACAGGCGAAGACGGCGCGCTCGCCTGGCAACCGAAGAAAGTATTCTTCACGAACGACGCCTAGTCCTCCACGATAAAGAAGTTAACTGTTATCATTCCAGCGCCGATGAGGCGCTGGAATCGTTTATCTACATGAATCATTATCGTTCCCTCGAAGAAATAGCATTGCAAAAGTCGTGGCTCACTGTCGGTGTCTTCGACGGCGTGCATCGCGGACATCAACAGATCATTCAGAAACTTGTTGAGGGCGCGCGCGCAGACGGAGCGTCGTCGGTTGTGTTAACGTTCGATCCGCATCCATCCAAAGTGTTCGGGCGCGGCGATATCAAGTTGCTGACCCTGCCCGACGAACGCGCAGAAATTCTCGGCAACATGGGCGTGGACGTGGTTATCACGCATCCGTTCAACAGGGAGGTGGCGAACATCACCGCCTTCGACTTCATGCAACGCCTCAAATCCTATCTCGGGCTGGATCACCTTGTGCTTGGATATGATTCCGCGCTCGGAAAAGACCGCGAAGGCAATATTCCGCGCCTGACCGAGATCGGCTCGGAGTTGGGATACACTGTCGAAACCGTACCAGCCCTAAGTGACGAGAGCGGCGTGATCTCATCCACAGCGATCCGCAAATTAGTCACCGTTGGGAAAGTCGAAGAAGCCGCAAAGTTGCTGGGGCATCCGTATCGTTTGCGGGGAGTTGTGATTCGCGGCGACCAACGCGGTAGGAGGATTGGATTCCCTACCGCAAACTTGGATTATGCGGTTGATAAATTGATTCCCGCTGGCGGCATTTATGCGTGCTGGGCGTATGTGAATGGTGAGAAATTTCGTGCGGCAGTCAACATCGGTACCAACCCAACATTCACCCCCGATAAAAAAACAATGAGCGTGGAGGCGTATATGCTCGATTTTGATCGCGATATCTACGATGAAAATCTGCAACTCGAATTTGAAGCGCGATTACGCGATGAGTTGAAATTCGACTCGGTCGAGGCGCTTATTGCACAGATCAAGGGTGATGTGGAGAGGGTAAGGCAAATCTTTCGGTGAAGACTGAAACCTCTTTGCAATTGATTTTCAATCCGATTTGTTGTAAAGTGTCTATAGGAACCCACATGAGAAGGGAAATCAAACATCATGCAATCTTTTGAACCTACGCCACAACCTGTCCAATCGCCTGCTTCAGACTCTACGGGAGAGATGTATCGTATGCAAGCGGCAATTGCAGACCTTGTCCGTCGCATGAAGAGCGGCGCGAACAATTTTTATTGGATCGCCGCGCTGTCAGTCATCAACTCCGCCTTGCTTCAATTTGGAGGAGGCATGTATTTTGTCGTGGGCTTGGCTGGAACCCTGCTTGTGGACACTATCTTCATTGAGCTGGCTAATGCTATGCAAGAATCCGCGCTCGTCGTGAAAGTGATCGGTTTGATCGTCAGCGCGGCTGTCGCGGGAATCTTTGCGCTCTTCGGTCTTTTCGCCAACCGCGCCATGAAATGGGCGTTCATTGTGGGCATGATTTTCTATGCGATTGATACGCTTTTGATGCTGGTCTTTCAAGAGTGGATGGGCTTGCTCTTCCATGTGTTTTTCCTCTTTGGCTTGTTCGGCGGTTTGAGCGCGTTGAACAAACTCCAACAATTGGCGCCAAAGAAACCGTCGAACCCAACGGACTTTCCGCAAAATATCGGCAGTTCCTAAATTCCAGAGATCAAGAGAGAGTAACATGTCACAAAACGGACTTCATGCAATCATAGGGATAGCGGCGCGTAAATGGATGCCGCAAAAGGAATGGCTGTTGCTTGGCGCAGTGCTGGGCAGCATGGCGCCCGACCTCGATAACCTTGCCGTCGCCTATGCTACGTTGACCGGCGGCGATACGCATGGATTACATCGTACGTTCACGCATAGCGTTTTCACTGTGCTTGCCATATTGGTGTTATTTTATATCGTTGCCGCAGCGACGAAAAATCAAAAATGGAATAACTTTGGGATCGGGTTTGGCACCGGTATTCTGATGCACATTCTGGTCGACCTGATGATTTGGTTCAATGGCGTTGAAATATTTTGGCCCCTCGGCGGCGAAGTCAATTTCTGGGCGGGATTCACCGTCCCTGCATGGTTGAATATCATTCTTGAAACGGGAGAGTTTCTGGCGTTTGGTTTATATTTCCTCCTCCTGATTTCACTTTCGCGCAAACACAACACGGACGTTGCTCGGCAAGGTTCGGCTAAAACATTGGCGTATGCGCAATTTGTCCTCTTCGTCGTTTTTGCCGCGCTGTTCTTTGCAAGTGGTGCAACGGGCTTGGCATACACGATTTTTGGCGCGTTGTATTTGCTTTCGCTCATCATTACGATGGTGGTCACGATAAAGATGAAACAAACCGTTGAGTCTTTGTGACAAAACCCGCGGGCGGTCATTTGACCGCCCTTTTCTTTTATAATCTGCCCGCTTTCGTAAAGCGAGATTTATCTCGCTCACTATAGGAGACCCTCATGCCCAAACATGAAATTTATTTACTCTCGCCACGCGCGCTCAGCCCCGAAACCATCGCGGTCGCTTTTGCCAAAACATCGCGCTCGCCCGAATCCTTCCGTGACATTGCCGCCGAACTCAGCGACGAAAAGTCGGCGCAGTTCCATGAGAAGTGGGTGGTGGGATACGGTCACGCCTCGGTGGCGGAACATGCGGTTCTGCACATCGCCTTCGAAAATGTTTCGCGCATCGCCATCGAGAGCATCGAGTCGAATCGACTCGCCTCATACACTGAAAAATCCACGCGCTATCAAAAATGGGGACAGGATGATTTCACGATTCCGCCCGAACTGATCGGACATCCATTGCATGATGAATTTGTGGAAACGATCCGCTTCCTCTTTCGGACGTATGCCGAGTCGCTTGACCCCGTGCGGACTCTCATCCTCGACCGCTTCCCGCGCCGCGAAAACGAAAAAGACGAGGCATGGGATCGCCGTATCCGCTCGAAGTACGTGGACGTGTGCCGATTCCTCCTTCCCGCCGCCGCGCTGGCGAACGTCGGCATGACCGCGAACGCGCGCGTTATCGAAAATACGATTCGCAAAATGCTTTCGCACGAACTCGCCGAAGTGCGAGAAATCGGCGTGAAGGTGAGAGAAGTTTCCAAAGCCGAGACTCCTACGCTGGTGAAATATGCGGATGAAGTTCCGTATTTGGTGGAGACGATACGAGAATTGGGGGAATTAGAGAATAGAAAATGGAAAGTGGAGAGTGGAGACTGGTGTAAATTGATTGATTACGATAAAGATGGGGAGAGGAAAATACTTGCCGCTGCGTTGTATCGGTTTGGCGAGATGGCTTATGCAGATGCGCTGAATCATGTTGAGGGATTGAGCGGCGGAGAAAAAGAAAAACTTGCTGAGAGTTTATTGAGCAGACTGAGGAAATTCGATGTTCCCCTCCGCGAACTGGAATATTCCACCTACACCTTCGATCTCGTCATGGATCAGGGCGCGTACGCCGAATTCAAACGTCACCGCATGATGACGCAGACGCCGCAGAGACTGACGACGCGGCTGGGGTACGCGACTCCGCTGTTGATCGGCGAGGCAGGCTTCCAGTCCGCGTATGAGGCGGCGATGGAGTCCGCTGGCGGGATGTACGAGAAGTTGTTCGCGTTCAATCCCGCTGTCGCGCAATATGTCGTCCCCAACGGATTCAACCGTCGCGTGCTGGCGCAATTCAATCTGCGCGAGGCGTTTGCATTTTGCCAGTTACGTTCCGCCGCCAACGCGCACTTTTCGATTCGAAGGGTCGCACAAAAAATTTACGAGGAGATGGCGCGTGTCCATCCGCTGTTGACGAAGTACATGAAATTACACGAAGAGACTTGGCAGGGGGTTGAGGATGGGTATTTTGCAGGGGTATAATTTTGTGACCATAAATGATATAATGTGGTCACAAAATTGGAAGGAGCAGGAATGGCTGAAATGACTGTCGGAGTCCGCGATTTCAAAGCCCGTTTGGGCTATTACCTTGCGAAGGCGAAGAAGGGGCAGATTATCAACGTCACTTCGCACGGCAAGTCCGTCGCGCGAATTTTTCCGCCCAACATTACCTTGGAGGAGCGAGTGAAAACCTTGCAACAGGCTGGCATTATTGCGTGGAGTGGCCAGAAGTTGCCGCGCCGCAAACCTGTTGCGATCAATCGCGGCAAAAAGCTTGCCTCTGACCTTGTAGTGGAGATGCGGAATGAATCTGTATTTTGATACCAGCGCGTTGATCAAGCGATATATTGAAGAGAATGGCTCTGACTATATTGCTGAGTTGATTGCTGGCGGAGCGGTTGTTGCCACAGGATTGACCACGCGGGCGGAAATGGCGGCTGGGATCAATCGTTTGTTTCGCATGAATTCCATTACTCAGGAACATCACTCGATTGCCTTAAGAGACTTCCGATCTGATTGGCACCATTATGAACGTATCGTGATTTCTGAGGAACTTGTCGCCCGTGCCGATTCGCTTACTGGAGAATTTTCCCTGCGTGGATACGATGCTATTCATCTGGCTTGTGGGTTAACTTGGCAGGATGCGCTCGAGTTGCCCGTCACTGTTGTTACGTATGACATGCAACTTAAGGATGCCGCTAAAAGGGCGGGCTTGCTGACATTGCCTGAGTGAAAAAGACACTGCGACCGCAGTGTCTTTTTCACTTTTATCCCTGAATTAACACAATTTCCCTCTGCGGCTCGCCGATGTATTCCGCGCCTTTGTTTGTCATCACCACATCCTCCTCCAGCCCCACACATCCATACCCGGCGACCATGACATGCGGCTCGATGGTGTAGACCTGATCGAGTTCCAGTTTTTGATTCGGCGACTCGCCATACTTTTCCCACAGCGGACCCAACAACGCGCCGCCATCGTGGGCGACACGTCCCAACTGATGACCGAGCGCGTGCATGAATTCGGGGTACCCCGAATCTTCGACGATCTCACGCGAGATCACGTCAATAGAATTTCCCGTCGCGCCAACCTTCATCGCCTCGCGTGATTTTTCGATGGCGGTGCGGATCGTGATGAAGCCGCGCTGGACTTCGACAGGCGCTTCGGTTTCGCCTTCGCGCAAGACGTAGCCAACGCGTTGAATGTCGGAGCAGTAGCCTTCGTATTTCACGCCAAAATCGAAATGGACAATGTGTCCGCGTTCGATCTTGATCTCGGTGGGACCATTGTGTCCCACTACTTTGTTTGGACCTGAATTCACAGCGGGGCAGTTCTCTGCGGGCCAAGCGAGTCCAACACCATATTCTTTTACAAGGTTGTGCATATATTCGCCGACTTCGATCTCGGTCATGCCGACTTTGATAAAAGAGAAAGTCTTCTCGAAAATTTCGTTCGTGATCTCAACGGCTCTGCGGATGCGCGCAAGTTCGGTGGGAGTCTTGCGTCCGCGCAGGGCGTTGATGATGGGTTCCGCGCTGACGAGACGATCCGCGTATGGCGTGCCTGCCAGATACTCTTTGAGGAATTCGTACATCGCGTGAGTCAAACCGTCGGCGTGGACGTTGTTGCGGGAAGTGTTGACCGCTATCCCGTCGGGGTTGAGGCGAGTGATCGTGTCGCGCAAAAGTCCGCTGACGGCGGAGTCGTATCCAAGAACTTCATCGAAGACGTTGAGCTGTCGAACCGCTTCCGTTTCGAGGTTGCCGACGATCGCGATCTTCTTGCCTTCGCGTGTGAGGATCAACGCGGAGTGCCATGTGAGATCGTTGTCGCCAATCAAAAGATCGAGCGCGGGATCGCGCACACCGCTCGTCTCGCGCACGAACGTCAACCACATATCGGTTTGTTGTTCTTTGAGAATGTCAATCGCTTGCGAAACTTTTTCTTGAATGAGGGTCATGGTTATCTCCTGTAGCGCCGACTTAAGTCGGCATTACGTTTTTATGCGGATCTTTCACAACAAAAATCAAAATGCCTGCGGCGATGATTCCGATGATCGTCGCCAGTTCAAATGCGGAACCAAACCCGAGATGATCGATTAGCCATCCGCCCAGGATCGGCGCGGCGATGGTTGCAGGCGTGACCAGCGTGTTCGATAAGCCGATGTAGGTGGGACGTTCGATGTCGTTGCCGAAGCCCACTGTGAACGTGATGCCGATTGTCCACAAGGCGACATTGCCGATTCCTGAAAGAATGAACGCGGGATACAACCATGCGATGGTCGGCGCAAACCACGCGATGACCGAACTCGCAATGGTCGCGACCGCGCCGAGGATCAACATCGCGCGATGCCCAACTTTATCTCCGAGCCAGCCCATGCCCGCGTTTGCGAACGTCTGCGCGAGCGTGAGCGCGGCGGTGAAGTAGCCCGCCGTGATCGAATCCATTTGGAAGCGCCGCAACCCGAGCAGGATGTAAAACGCGAATCCCATCGTTGCGAACATCATGAAGAAGCGCGAGACGAGATACCAATTAAAATTTTTATCTTTTTTCAGGATGCGCTTCGCGTCTTCCCAAAAGTGAGCCTGCTTCTCCGAAACGACTTTTTCCTCGTCCCGAAGTTCTCGCGACCGCGCCAACGCGGCATACGATACAAAAAGGAAAATGCCCGCGATCAAAAAACTGACGCCGAAATTTTTGGGGAAGACGACAGTTTCCAACAAATATCCCGCGCCGATGGCGGCGATGCTGATCGCCAGATTCGCCAGCGCGCCTTGCATGCCGAAGAACGCGCCGCGCGATTCGGGCGGGATGATCTTCGACATAAAACTCGTCCACGGGTTGGCGGTGAAGCCCGCGCCGATTCCCTGCCACGCCAGCGCGAGGAACGTGATGACCAACGCGGCTTTGACTCCGATGACGGGAATGCATAACGCGGTGACTCCCAGCACAAAAAACGGGACGCGTTCGTGGCGGGTGTTCCGCAGGACCATCGGCTTATACTCGCGCGCCCGCGCGATCTGACCCGCGTTGAAGAGTTGCGGTAACTGCCAGCCGATGGCGTGGAACGCGGGCGCCAGTCCGATGAGGATCGCGGAGTCGGTCAATTGGGTGACGAAGAGGGGGATGATCGTGGCGAACGAGCCGAAGCCGAGCGCCAAGCCGAAGAAGGCGCCATCCAACAGATTCATGGTGACGTTATAGCGCAAATGCGCGCGGATGTATTTTTCCATGCTGGAGAGGGGAAGCATGGGGCGATTCTACCATTTCGGTTTTCAGGCTTGACAAAATTTGTCCGAATACGCTACAATAAAAAACGAACGACTGTTCATTTTTTATTAAAAGCCCACGAAGGGAAAATCCGATGGATTGGTTTCTCATAACACTTTCTTTCACAACACTCGTGCGAGGTTTTGGGGCGGGTCTGATTTATGACGTCGCAATGATCAGCCTGCCTGTACGGCGGCAAATTGGCGCAATTCCTTATACTAAATTTGCTGTCGCAAACTTTGGTGTTGGGGTCAAGACGTATGCTCCCGTCTCAATTCTGGGCGCGCTCCTGACACTTTTTGTGACTGTCGCTGCTTTTCTGCGAGGGGAATCGGCGATTGTCAGTTGGTCAATCGCAGCGTCGTTAATCGCCACTGTTTTGGCTTTCATTGGCACGGCGCGAGCGCTTCCAGCCCTGCTAAGCCTGCGTCAAGCTTCAGACGATGAGACTTTGCTTTCACAAACCTTGGATCGCTTTGCCCGCTGGCACACTTTTAGCACGGTATGGCAGTTGGCCTCTTTTGTTGCTCTTGTTGTTGCTTTGGCAAATCTATGACGCCCAAAGACAAACTCAAAAAAGGCGAAGCCACCCGCCTCGCCATCGAAGACGCGGCGATGAATCTATTCCTCAAGCAGGGATACGCCGCCACGTCCATGCGCCAGATCGCAGACGCGGTCGGGCTGGCGTTGGGCGGGATCTACAACCACTTCTCCAGCAAGGAGGAGATTTTTGAGGGCATCATCATTGATAAACATCCGTACAAGCAAATCCTGCCCGCCGTCCTTGCCGCGGAGGGGGACACCGCCGAAGACTTTTACACGAACGCCGCGCACATCGTCATCGCCGAGATGGGCAAGCGTTCCGAATTCGTGAACCTGATGTTCATCGAACTGGTCGAATTCAAAGGCAGGCACGGCGCGGCGCTGTTGAAAGAGATCGCCCCCAAAATACTGCCTGTCTTCGAGAGGTTTATCAAATCACGGAAAGACCTGCGCGTCACCAACCCCGCCTTGTTGATGCGTTCATTTATCGGACTGGTGATTTCATACCTAATGACTGAAATGATGATTTCAAATTCGATTCTAAGCAAACTCATGCCGAAGAACACAGAGGATGCTTACGTGGACATTTTCCTACACGGCATTCTCAAGCCTGCGGAGTAGATAGGTATACACGTACACAGGTAAACACGTAGACACGCAATACGCACTACGTAATACGTACTGCGTAACTCGTATCTCGTAACCCGCATCACCCACTGATCACTGCTAACTAATAACTGATCACTTCTTCACTGGAGCCCCCATGAACACCCGTCTCCTCTCCATCATCCGCAAAGAATTCATTCAGATCTTCCGCGACCCGCGCACTCTGGTCATGATCGTCGTCATTCCCATCATGCAATTGTTCCTGCTCGGGTATTCTGCCACAAACGATGTGCGTAATGTTCCGCTCGCGGTGTTGGACCGAAGTCAGAGCGTGGAATCGCGCGCCCTGCTTGATTCGTATCGCGCGGCGGATTATTTCCGAATCGCGTACGCGGTCGATTCCGAAGCGGAGATCGAAGATCTGATCCTGGCAGGCAAAGCGCGCGCGGCGGTCATCATCCCGCCCGATTACGCCCAGCGGCTTGCCGAAGGAGACGCGCAGATCGCCTTCATCCTCGACGGCTCCGATCCCACCAGCGCATCTACCGCGCTCGCCGCCTCGCAATTGATCGGACAGGCGCACGCCTCGAAAATCCTTTTGCAAAAATTTGAACTTAGCGGCATGAACTTGCGCGTGCAACCGCCTGTCGAAGTCCGTACGACCGTTTGGTTCAACCCCGACCTCATCAGCGCGCACTTCATGATCCCCGGCGTGATCGGCATGATCCTCTACGCGATTGCGGCAATTCTCACCGCCACCTCCGTTGTGCGCGAACGCGAACGCGGCACCATCGAACAACTTATCGTCACACCGATTCGTCCATGGGAATTGATCGTCGGCAAACTCACGCCGTATGTCGTGCTGGGATTTTTCAACACGATTGAAGTCCTTGCAGTGGGGCATTGGTGGTTCGGCGTTCCGATCCGCGGCAACCTCGCCCTGATCATTTTGCTTTCAGGCGTGTTCCTCGTCACGGGTCTCGGCATCGGTCTGCTCGCCTCCACGATCGCCAACACACAGCAGGAAGCCATGCTCACGGTTTGGATGACTCTCCTGCCGAGCATTTTCCTCTCTGGTTTTTTCTTTCCGCTTGAAGCCATGCCCAAAATATTGCAATGGCTTTCGTATCTCATGCCGTTGCGTTATTACCTCGTCATCATTCGCGCGTTATTACTCAAAGGCGTGGGACTCGATAAGATTCAATTCGATGTCATCGCCATGACTCTCTTCGCAATCGGCATCATGACCCTCGCCGCTTTGCGATTTAGAAAACGACTCGATTAAAGGAGTTCACCATGCACAAACCACCGCTCGCCGTTCGCATCATCGTTGTATTGATCGTCCTCTCCACCATCGGATATTACGCGTTCCGTTCCCTCGCGCCCAAAGAAAATGGACAACTCAAAGCCTCGGGCGCCATCGAGGCGGTGATGGTTAACATCTCGCCTGAGATGATGGGCAAAGTGTTGGACGTGTCTGCAGATGAGGGACAGCCCGTGCAGACGGGGGATCCGCTTCTTTCTCTCGACGGGAGTCTGCTTACCGCCCAGCGAGCCGTCGCGTCCGCCCAGCTTGACTCGGCCAACGCCGCCCTCAACACTGCCTCCGCCGCATACGCCGTGGCGCAACAGCAATACGATGCGACTCTCAACAACGCGCTCGAGCAAGAACAATCCACGCGCGCGAATGTTTGGCGCGCGACAAACCCGGCAGAGTTTAATCAACCCAGCTGGTATTTCTCCAAAGCGGAACGACTCACCGCCGCGCAAGCCGAAGTAGATGCGACTCTGGCGAAATTACAAGATGCCCAGGCGAAATTAGCCGATCTTCAAAAAAGCAACGGTAACGCGCGATTCATGACCATTGAAGCGGACCTCGCTCAGGCGCGACTCGCATGGGAAACTGCAAAGGCGGCTTATGACAAAACCGCTGGCGCATCCGACAGCCAGGATTTACGGGATGCCGCGCAAGTTGTCCTCGATGACGCCGAACTCGCACTGGACGACGCGCAAACCGAATACGATGATGCCCTCTCCACTGATAAGGCGCAGGATGTGCTTGAAGCCCGCGCCAACGTTGCCATCGCGCAGGAAAATTACGATACGGCGCAGGACAATCTCCGCGCTTTGCAAACGGGCGCGAATTCTCCTGCCGTTGTCACCGCGCAAAAGGCTCTCGATCAGGCAAAAGCCGCGATGGAACAAGCGCAAGCCGCCGTCAACACCGCGCAAGCCAATCTCGATCTCATTGACACGCAGATCGCCAAACTCACGGTCAACGCGCCCATGGATGGAGTCATCCTCACGCGCAACGTTGAACCGGGCGAGTTTGTCCAACCTGGCTCCGTCGCGTTTGCGATGGCAAACCTGAATGAATTGACCATCACTGTGTACATTCCCGAAGACCAATACGGCAATATCTCGATTGGGCAACAAGCCACCGTCACTGTCGACTCGTTCCCTGGCGAAACCTTCACCGCCGAAGTCATCCACATCGCCGACCAAGCCGAATTCACCCCGCGCAACGTCCAAACTGTGGAGGGACGCAGTTCAACTGTGTATGCCATCAAGTTGAAAGTGACAGATAACGACGGCAAATTGAAGATCGGCATGCCAGCGGATGTGGTGTTCAAGTAAAGTCACAGGTCAAAGGTCGCAAGTCGAAGGTCAAATAATGCTGTAGGTCAAAATTCATACCAAAAGGAGAAAAATAAAATGGCTGGTATCACTCGCTTTGAAGAGATCGAGGCTTGGAAGACTGCAAGGCAATTGACCAACTTGATTTATGGATTGGGCAATCAGACAGGCTTTAATCGCGACTTTGGCTTACGTGACCAGATTCGACGCGCCTCTGTTTCCGTGATGAGCAACATCGCCGAAGGTTTTGAAAGCCGTACTGATATTCAGTTCATCAATTTTCTCGGAATAGCAAAAGCGTCGGCAGGCGAAGCGCGAGCGCAACTCTACGTGGCTCTCGACCAAAGTTACATTACCGAAGAACAGTTCACAGAAACTTATGCTTTGGCTCAGACCTGCGCCCGTCAAATTTCAAAATTCATCACCTATCTAGAATCCAACCCGCGCAAACGCCGCATTTCCGATGACGAAGCAGACTACGAAGTTTAACGTTCATCCGACTTTCGACCTTCGACTTTCGACTCAATAATATTTCAACCCAACTATGAATAACCTCCTTGTCTCCGCCTCCAACCTCAAAAAACACTTCGGCGATACACACGCCGTTGACGATGTTTCCCTGCGCATCCAATCAGGCGAAATCTACGGACTCGTCGGCGCGGATGGGGCGGGGAAGACGACGACGATTCGCCTGCTCGTCGGCGCGCTCAAAGCGGACGCGGGTGAGGCGGTCATCTGCGGCTACGACATCAACAAGCAGACCGAACAAGCCCGCGCCCAATTTGGTTATCTCTCGCAGAGATTTTCCATGTATGAGGATTTGACCGTTCTCGAAAACATCCGCTTCTTTGCCGAGGCGCGTGGATTGAAATCGAATGAGTGGCTTCCGCGCTCGCTGGAGATTCTCGAATTCGTCGGGCTGGAGAAATTCAAAGACCGCCGCGCAGGTCAACTTTCGGGAGGCATGAAACAGAAATTGGGGTTGGCTTCGGCTCTGGTGACAAAGCCGCGCGTGCTATTGCTCGATGAACCAACCACAGGCGTTGATCCCGTCACACGTCAAGACTTTTGGCAGTTGGTGATTAAGTTGGTGTCGCCCTCCCAATCTCTCGCGCTGAGCGGAGTGAGCCGTAGTTTGGCGAACGCAGACGAAGCGCAGGTTGCAAGTCGTCCTTCGTCTGCGGACTTCGCAGCGAACGCTCAGTCCTCCGCTCAGGGCGATGTGGCAGTATTAATCAGCACGCCTTATATGGATGAGGCTTCCAGATGCCATCGCGTCGGATTCATGAAAAATGGAAAAATCATCGCGGAAGATACGCCGTCGAATCTGCGGGCGCGACTCAATAATCGCGTGCTTGAGTTGCGCGGCTCGCCGATCAATCTTTTGCGTCACGTGGCGCACAACGATCGGGATGTCGAAGATGTTCAAGCGTTCGGTGATCGTCTGCACATCCGCGTAGGGGAGAGAAAGGCTGACGATGTGCTGAGCAGGTTGAAGTCCGCGATTCGAAGCGAGGGCGGACGCGTGGATGAACTCCGCGCGGTGAGTCCCGTTCTCGAAGATGTCTTCATTGCATTATCTTCCCCCCATCATGTTCACGATGGGGGGATAAGAGGGGGGTCGGAGTCCAAATGAGCGAAGCAGTCATCCAAGTGAAAAATCTCACGCGGCGATTTGGCGAATTCGTCGCGGTGGATCACGTCAACTTTGAAGTGGGCGCGGGCGAAGTCGTTGGTTATCTCGGTCCGAACGGATCGGGCAAGACGACGACGATCCGCATGCTGTTGGGTTTGCTCGAGCCGAGCGATGGCAGCGCGACCGTGCTTGGATTCGACGCGTTCAAACAAAGCGAACAGGTGCGGGCGCGCGCGGGATACATGTCGCAAAAATTTGCGATCTATGATGACCTGACCGTGCTGGAAAATTTGACGTTTTACGGCGGCGTCTACGGGATTCGCGACAAGGCGCGCATCGCGCGGACGTTGGAACTGGTCGGCTTGCGTGGGCATGATTCCACGCTGACGCGTTCGCTGTCGGCGGGCTGGCGTCAGCGAGTCGCGTTGGGAATCGCGTTGGTGCATGAACCGAAATTATTGTTCCTCGATGAACCGACATCAGGCGTTGACCCCACCGCGCGCCGCGCCTTCTGGGATTTGATCTACGAACTCGCCGAAAACGGCGTGACGATTTTGGTCACAACGCATTACATGGACGAAGCCGAATATTGCGAACGCGTCGGCATCATGCGCGACGGAAAATTGCTCGCGATGGACACGCCGTCGAACTTGAAAAAGAACATCATCGCGGGCGACGTGTGGGAAGTGTATGCCGATCCGTTGGAAGTGGGACTGGAAGTGTTGCCCGCTGTGGACGGCGTGTTAAGCGTTTCGCTGGCGGGGGATCATTTGAGAACTATAACGGAAAGAGGAAAGAAGAAAGAGGAGTTATTGAGGGGGTTGAAGGTGTTGAGTGTGCGCGATGTGGTTGTCGGCGAGCCGACGTTGGAGGATGTGTTTATTTCGCTGGCGAGGTAATGACAACTTTAGCAGATATGTTGTATACTCAGTTTTGAGGACTTAGCATGTCAGCTTCATTAAGCCAGTTTGAGAACTTCGATTTTCGTGAGTTGCCTATTGGGGTATATATGACAACTTTGGACGGGCAGATAATTGTTTGTAACAGAACAGCTCGCAAGATGTTGGAACTACCCATCGAAGGCCCAATTGACGCGAATATTGAAGATTATTATGCTAACCCTGCTGATAGAGAATCTACGCTTGAGCAATCCATTGAACGTGCAAAACAGGGGAAGAATGTTGAGCGGGGAATATTGCATTTGAAAGTAGGACAGCGGGATTTATATGTTGAAGATTATTCACAAGTAATGAAAGCCCATGATGGGCAGATAATTGGTTTTGTGGGATGCATGGTGGATATAACAAGTGAGATTGAGTCTAGGCGGCATGAAAGGGAATTAAGCGATGCGGTCAATGAATTGCGCTTCGATATTGGGCGTATTCTACACGCCAACACAACCACCTTGGTAATGGTCAAGCAGACGCTGGATGCAGTGATTGAGGCATTTGAACCAAAGCCATTTCCGGATGTTTCCATTCCGTCCACAGATGAAGTGGAATCGCATCTGACTGACGCGGCTAACAAGCTGGCATTTACCATCGAACGATTGGTTGAAAGTGCCGACGAGAAACAGCGTCTGAAGGCTTTGCCTGCCTCACGCTGGAAGCAGTTACTGTGGTTTGTGAGGTTTCTGCGTTCCTTCAAAGAACAAATCCCGACTCCCGAGTCATACTCTCCCGCACTAAGGAAAGTAGCTAATGAGGTGGGTCAAATCCATGCCGCTATCACACCGGGGAAAATCCCGCGTGCACGGACACGTGAAATCCAAATCGTGGCTTGGGAACTGGAAAGGCTGGCTAGTCTCAAAGAAGTGCTTGAGACACGAGCGGCAGTCATTCAGATGGATTACACTATACATAGCTTGCGCGAATTTATCACTTCTGATGCGCGAGCCCCGGTTCAACGTCAGATTATGAGTGTAAAGGCACTCATTATTGAATGCGTTAGGCGTCACGCTGAATATGCCCGAAGTCTCAAAGTAGATATTGATCGCAAAGAAGTAGATGATATATATGTCAACGTCAATGAGCGCGAGATAGTACGCGCCTTTTCTAATTTGATGCATAATGCCATTAAATATTCCTGGCATCGCGGTTTTGAGCGCCGGAAGACAACATTGGTATCTATCCGTACAATGTTAAAGGATCAAAAAGTTTATATCGAATTTGAAAATTGGGGAGTACCTATAAAGCGTGAGGAAATTGAAACGGGGAAGGTATTTGAACTTGGTTATCGTGGAGAAATGTCCAAAGATCTCGGTCGTCTTGGTACGGGTATTGGACTTACTGATGCAAATCATATTGCCAAGTCGCACGGCGGGTATCTAGAAATTGAAAGTCATCCTGCTCATAGTTCTTATGATGAAAGAAGTGAAGGCTACTACAATCAACCTTTTCTTACGAAAGCAACTTTCGTATTGCCTTCGGTAAGAAATTCTAAACCAGCTGAGGAGGCCAGAACTGTATGAAGACCAAAGTTCTTTGGGTGGAAGATAGTGCCCGTTTGGAATTGAGAAACCTGACCGGTCCTATTTATATCAGTGGTGAATATGATATCAATCTCGCCGAGGATGCTACGAGCGCAGTCCGTTATTTACTAACCAAGGAATATGACGTGGTCATTCTTGATATGCGCTTACCTCCAGGAATAGACGATTACTGGGTCAATGTGTATCGAGAAAGGGGCGAAGATAACGCAGATGCGCGGTTAGGCTTGGAATTAGCAAATTGGTTGCTAAGTCATAAATCCGATATTTCTTTTCCACCTCCAGGATGGATTAGACCGTACCATGTTGGCGTATTTACAGTAGAGAATGATGCGGTTCTTCATGCCAGTTTAGAAGATTTGAATATCCAGGTGTTTCAACAGAAAGTTGCAGGCCTTAAAGACACAATACTCGTTGATCTTATTGATCGGATCAAAGAGCAAAACCCTAAATATTTAGAAAAAACAAGAGGGCTAAAATGATGGATATTCCATTTGGTCCTATAGTGTCGTTGATATTATTTCCGGCGGTATATACCCCATGGGCCGCACCTCGGGAAATTAGAATTGTAATTTTAAAAAGAAAACAATGGGTGTTTACTGCACTTGTGCCAATTTTTATATCATTTGTGTTTTTATTCTTAGCAATGTTTTATGCAAACAGGTATACAGGTTTATCAGAACGGATTTGGTATGGTTTGATATTGATCTTGCTGTTGGTTGATATGAGTACGGCAATTGTTCTTGCATATTTTGTCAACACCTATGATGGTTTAGTGCAGCAATTAGAGTTGGAAGTTTTCCGTTCTTTGAAAAAATCGGGCAAGTTAAATAAGAATTCTATTTCTGATTTGCTTGAATTGGGAATTAAAACCGACTCATGGCAAATTCGGAATCTTATTCTCTTAAGTATGACTAGGATTGTCGAAAAAGCCTGTTCTCGTCCCGAGTATCAGGGAGAAAGTTTGGAGTCGCTTTCATTAAGATTGGTGGAAGTGTTTGATACTGATATCTCTGGTAACTTACAAAACTTTTCTATACCAGCTGATATGATTCGATTAATAATATTTGTTAGTAAAGATAGAGAGTTGGATGTAAGAGATGATATACAAGATGCGGTCAGATCGCTTGGCGGTTTAAGTCAAATTGTTATACGAAGAGTAGAAACTCAACCAAGAAAAGTAGATGAAATTGTCTTCAAATACATAGATGTTTTGGATATGACAGCTACTTTGCATTTAAGTTCAATAAACCAGGTTAGCCAAGTACTATATGAAATTGGTGTACAAGCCATTTCTAAGAACTTGACGCATATAGGCTTTATTGTCGCAAATAAACTTAATATTCTTATTAGCCGAGATTCCCTTCCCGAAAAAGTTGATAAATCATTGATTGCTTCATATGCGCTTGGCATAATTTCACATCTTTGGTCTGATAATCATAGTATACGTGCTGAATTGAACAAGAAGATCGATTCGATTATTCCATATACAAATAATCCTATGAGCGAAGCAGTAGACCGTTCGGTGTTTTATTTTAATAACGTCATGAGATTTGAAACTTCCAATAAATTACTTGCTATGAAAGTTGATCTAATGAATAGGAAGAGCTCAAACAAGAAAAAATGAGATGACCGTATAGGTCGTCTCATCGATCCTTATTCAGTCACTTGCGCCTGCTCAGGGACAACCAGCGCCATGATCAGGTAGACCAGCACGATCCCGCCGAAGCCTGTGAAAAACGCCAGCACGGTCAACAAGCGGACGATGGTCGGGTCAATGCCGATGTATTCGCCCAAGCCCGCGCACACGCCCGCGATCATGCGGTTGGACGCGCTTCGAGTCAATTGTTTGTAGTTGGTGTTCATGTGTGTACTCCTTTCGTTGAGTAGGTGACTGTCACTTTTGAAGTGACAGTCACCTTTTGATTTCTAGAAAGGCATACGCAGGTGGATTGACGAAGTTGCAGTGTTAATTTCCCAAAGGAGAGTCATAAGGCGTAATCAAGAATTCAGGTAACATGCTGACACTGCTTTTTACTTCCTCAAGGTTTTTCATGTTCTGCACTTTTTCGTAGACCATTAAGACTGCCTGAATACTGTCGTCCACGACGCGACTCATCGTTTTTTCATTTAAGTAGATGTAAGGCAGAGAAAGAAACCATTTGTCTTCTTGTTGACTGTAATATTTGCGGATATGGGCAAACTGCTGGTGAAGCGCCTCATCCTTCACAAAAGGCAGATAAGACGGCGGGTCTGGATATTTCATAATCAAACGCCAGAAAATGTTTTCGGGGTGATCTCTCACATAGAGTTGATCTAATCCGTACCAATCATCTTTGACAATCCCCACAGATTCTTTCCGATTCTTTTCAAATAGTTCTTTGAAATCTCGTTTAGTTGCTGCGCCGATGCGTTTTGCCCACGTGATGTCACAGATCAGGTGAAAGAAATAACCGAGGCGAAAACTGTAAAGTTTAATGTTGTCTGTTGGATTGACATTGCGTAGATATTGGTCGTAAAACACAATATCATGAATGGCATCTTCACCCTCGCCTTTTTTCAGAAAGTGGGTAACTTCTTTCGGAGGATCAAATTCTGTCCAGTCTGCATTGGGGATTCCCGAATCAGGTGAGAGATTACCAAAAGAAAATGCGACCTCGTCTAGTTCAGGAAAATATTTCAACAAATTTTCGGCGATGCGAAGGTGTGAAATCCAAGTTCCCATTTATTTATACTTCCTACTTTCCAAATAATTCGCCACTGCCGCCCAGAGCAAAGCGAGCCCGATCATCACATAGACGACAGCCTGCAATCCCAGCCAATTGAGTTGGGATATTCCAAACACAGTGAACAAAATCCCAACAACGCCGTAAAAAATTGTGTTCCGCAAATAATCCGAGCCGACGCGTTTCGATTGCAGGATGTTCCTCTGCATCAACGCCTCCATCGCGCGGACTTGTTCCTCGTGCAGATTCTTGCACGCGAGCGAATCCCCTGCGTGTGCGGCGCAATCGGAGCATAGTCCGCGCTGGCAGTATTTGCAGAGGGCAATGGCGGGTCTGTTGGGATGGTAAAAGCAATTCATTTTTTTACCGCTAAGCACGCGAAGTGCGCTAAAGTTTAATTTTTTTCTTCGCGGTCTTAGCGCCCTTTGCGGTTCAAGATTTTAGACTTTCTTCAAAGGATGCCTCACCACCGTCTTCAACTTCGCGGGATCTGCTTTGCGCGGATCGCCGAGATAGATCTCGGGGTGCAAGCCGTTCGGTCCGACGTTATCGCGGTAGCCGTTTTCGGCCGCGAGGGCGCGCATGATCTCGATGGTGGCGGGTTCGGTGGCGTACGGTCCGATGTGCATCATCTGCGCGCAGATGCCTTCTTCAAAATGACTCAGCCGCACCTTCGACAATTCAGGCGAGTCGCCTTTCTTCTTGCGGACTTGTTCCATCCCCTCCGCGAAAATATCTTTGGTGATGACAGCGGGTTGCAGGATCATCAACGTGAAAGACCAATTATCTTTTTTACCCACGTCAACATTCACATCTTGTATGCCCCACAATCCTTCCAATGCCATCACGGGATAATCTATCGCGTTGGTTTTGTGCTTCTTCAACATAAACTTGAGCGTGTACGAAATACTGTACAAGGCTTGAGTCGCTTCGGCGAAGGCGGGCGAGTTGCCAGGCTCTTTTCCTTTTTCGATCACGCCGTCTATCATTGCGAATTGCAGTCTAGGCACTTTGACGATCTCCGCTTTCTTTGCGGAAGGCGCGTACAAATATTTCAATTCCTTTTTCAGATCAAGAGTCTTCATGGCATTCTCCTTGTTTACTTCTCTACCTGTTTACCTGTCTACGTGTCTACTTCTTGCTCTCCTTTGAAAATAACATCCTCGCCATACTTTTCCCTCAACACATCCACCGCCTCTTGTAGTTTGCGCGACTTCTCGTTGTCCACATCCCACAAGCCGAGTTGACGGATCGGCGCGCCGAGTCCGCTCACGCCGACGCCGATGAGGCGCACATATTGATTCGGCTTGCGGACTGCTCGCAACAACTCCAATGCGGCTTTTGCAATTTCATCCTCTTGATCGGTGCGATGGTTCAACGTTTTTTGCCGCGTCAACGTGGTGAAATCGGGCCAGCGGATCTTCAACTTGATCGTCGAGCCAGCCAGTTCATTTTTTCGCAACTGCCGTGCCACCTCCGCCGATTGTTCGCGCACAGTTTTCTCCAACATTTTGTCGTCGCGCACATCGCGCGAAAACGTGATCTCCTGACTGACGGATTTCGTCTCGCGCTCTGTGACAACAGCGCGATTATCAATTCCCTTGGCATGATGCGCAAGGTCGCGCCCATTCTCGCCGAACAAGCGGATCAAATCCTCTTCGCGCCACCTCGCAATATCGCCGATCGTGTGGATGCCCAGCTCGGCGAGTCGCTTCGATGTTTTCGGACCGACGCCCCATAACATATCCGCTGGCAGTGGATTCAAGAACGCCGCTTCTTCGCCCGACGGGACGACTGTCACCGCATTGGGCGGCTCAGTTCGCCCGTCGGCTTTGATGCGTTTCAGCGCGAGCGCTTTGCCAACCTCGGTGGCGATCTTCGCCACAAGCTTGTTCGACGCGATCCCAATCGAGCAGGGGAGATGCAGTTCGTCGCGGATGCGAGTCTGAAGTCCGCGGGCGATGCGTTGTGAGTCATCCTGAATATCCGAGATGTCGAGGAAAGCCTCGTCAATTGAAATCTGTTCCACCAACGCGGTGAGGTCGTGGAGTCTCTCCATCACTTGTTTTGACACGTCGCGGTAGGCGCGATGATTTCCCGACACGACGATCAGCCCGGGGTTGAGTCGAAGTGCCTGGCTCATCGGCATGGCGCTGCGGACTCCGTTCCGCCTCGCGGCATACGAGCAGGACGCGACGACTCCTCTTTCCTCGGGTCTGCCTCCCACCGCGAAGGCTTTGCCGCGAAGTTCGGGGTTGCGCGTCTCTTCGACGGAGCAGAAAAAGGCATCAAGGTCCAGGTGGAGAATCGTTCTAGGCATGGTGTAATTTTCACCGTCCCGCAGGCTTGGATCAGAGGTGAAATCCATTCAGGAATCCTGCGAGGCGTTTACATTATACGAGGAGAAAAGAGTCATCCAGCCGATATTGAACATTTGTTAAAGAAAAGTTATACTAGAGGCGTATAGTCACTGAGGAACTTTTCGACGTTTCTATCGTCGTAGTCAATTGGAACAAGAGGAGAAGCCTATGAAAACCCGATTCCATGCACTTTCCATCATGGTGGTGTTCGCGTTGATGTTGTCGCTCCTGCCAGCCGCCGCAACCGCGTCGTCTGTAGCGGCGGCGCAGTCATGCACCGATAGGGCGCAGTTTATCGCCGATGTCACCGTCCCCGATGGTACCCGTTTTGATGCGGGCGCGGCATTTACCAAAGATTGGAAGTTAAGGAATGTTGGCACCTGCACATGGACGACCTCCTACTCGCTGGTATTCGATACCGGTGAGAAAATGGGCGCCACCACCTCCAGTAATTTTGCGAATAATGTTGCCCCCGGTCAGATCATTGACCTCACCGTGAACATGACCGCGCCCGCCACCGCAGGTCATTACATCGGTTACTGGAAATTCAAAAACGCCTCCGGGGCGTTGTTTGGAATTGGCGCAAGCGCCAACAAAGCCTGGTGGGTCGAGATCAATGTCGTCGGTTCTTCGACCACGAACGTAGTCTACGACTTTACCGCAAAGGCAAATGAAGCCACCTGGTCGAGCGGCGCGGGCGGGCTTTCGTTCCCCGGGAATGACGGCGATGCAAAAGGCTTTGCCATCAAGAAAGATAAGCCGAAGTTTGAATCAAGTGTCGAGATGGCGCAGGCGGGCATGTTGTTTGCCCCGCAAAACCTCACCAACGGATTCATTCAAGCGCGTTACCCCGCCTTCAAAGTGGAAAGCGGCGATAAATTCCAAACCCGCGTGGGATGTGAATTCAATGCAACGTCATGTTATGTTGCCTACCGGCTCGATTACGAAGTGGGGAGCACGATCCGCACGTTTTGGACATTCCGCGAACGCTACGAGGGATTGACCTACGATGCGAACATCGACCTCTCTCCGCTTGCAGGTCAGGAAGTCAAATTCATTTTGTATATTTCCGCGTATGGCTCGCCCGTGGGCGATCGCGCCCTATGGGGTAACCCGGTCATCGTCCGAAAAGGAAGCGCTCCTCCTCCAACTGCGACCGGCACACTTGCCACCTCCACACCGACAAAAACACCCGCCCCGATCACGCAGACCGTCCAGCCATCGTCATGCGATAAGGTGCAGTTCGTCTCCGACGTGACTGTATCCGACGGCACAACCTTTGCGCCCGGTCAGACGTTTACCAAAACCTGGCGATTGAAGAACGTCGGCGCGTGCGCATGGTCGACTTCATACCAAATGGTATTCTTCAGCGGCGAACAAATGGGCGCGCCCTCCGCCGCGGCATTCTCGCGCGCGGTGGAAGTGGGGCAGACCATCGACATTTCGGTGCCGATGATCGCGCCCTCTGCCGCAGGTTCCTATCGCGGTTACTGGATGTTCAAGAACGCCAGCGGCGCGTTGTTTGGTATTGGCGCGCAAGCAAACAAACCCTGGTGGGTCGATATAAAAGTTTCAGGCCCAACAGTAACGCCTGGCGGACCCAGCAAAACGCCAACCTCCGCAACCTCAACAGCCACTGCGGGACCGACCGTCACGCCCAGCCCCAACACTGCCTATGACTTTGCCACGAACGCGTGCGCCGGCACCTGGTTCAGCGGGGCTGGTCAATTGCAGTGCCCCGGCGCCGACGGCGATGCAAAAGGATTTGTGTTGAAACTTTCCAGCGCAAAACTCGAAACCGGCGCAACCGACAACCGTCCGAGCATCCTCACCTTCCCCCAAAATGTCTCCAGCGGATACGTTCAAGGCTTCTTCCCCGCCTTCAAAGTGCAAAACGGCGACCGCTTCCGCGCCACCATCGGATGCGAAGGCGGCGCGACCCTCTGTTACGTTGCCTACCGCCTCGACTTTCAAACAGGAAGCGACCCGATCGCCACGCTATGGGGACCGTTCCTCGAACGCTACGAAGGACAAGTGTACAACGTGGATATTGACCTCTCGGCGCTCGCCGGTAAAGATGTGAAATTCATCCTCACCGCGCTGGCGGTGGGTCCTGCCGCTGGCGACCGAGCCTTGTGGGTGGGTCCGCATATTTTCCGCCCAACAGGCGGCGGAGGCGCGTTGCCAGACCTCGCCATCAACTCCCTGAGCGTATCCTTCCCGAACCCGAGTTGTTTCAACCCCGGTGAAGCGCTGGGCTTGCGCGTCAGCGTGACCAACAGCGGACAGGCGGCTGTGGGAAGTTTCATTGTGCAGTCCGGGAGCGCCCAACAAACCGTCAACGGCTTGGCAGTGGGCGAATCCAAATCCGTATTCTTCACAAGTTTTGCCAACCCCGCCACAGTGACAGTTGATCCGGGCAACACCGTTGCTGAAAGCAATGAACAAAATAATACGCGCGCTGAAACCTTGCCGACCCCAACCCCTCCATTGCCATGCGGAGGCACGCCAACTTTTACAGCCACCCCTAACCCGCAGAACCCAACCCCAACCTTTACGCCCACCCCTAACCCGCAGACCTCAACACCAAACGGCTGGAACCGTTTCCAAAACGATAAATACAAATTCTTTGTCATGATTCCGCCCGACGCCTCGGCTGGCATGAGCGAAAACTCCGGTCGCGCCGATCTACAATTTGCCCCGAACACCAACCTGCGCGAAAAATACCTCGCCATCACCGTCACTGAAAACGCCGCATCCTGTAAATACGCCAGCGGGTCTGCCGTCTCCTCGAGCAATGTCACCATCAACGGCGTGCAATTCCTCAAAGAGAGCGGCTCGGAAGGCGCGGCGGGCAGTTTCTTCGATTGGGTCAGTTACTCCACCGTGAGCAACAACGCGTGCGTCAACCTCGCCTTCGTGCTCAAATCGGTCAACCCTGGCAACCTGCCCACGCCCCCGCCGGTCTTCGACAAAAACGTCGAGTCGGCGATCTTCGACTTGATCATCAACACCTTTGGATTTTTCCAATAGGATGCATCGCCTCTTTTCCGACGAGAAGCCTGGTCCGCCCGACCGGGCTTTTCTCTAGCCTCATCTTTTCCCCCTCTCCCCGCAGGAGAGGGCAGGGGTGAGGGAGAGTTAATGTCCCTCGACCGATCCACCATCCTCCTCGCCGACGACGATCCCACCATCGCGGATAGCCTCGCGCCGTTCCTCGAACGCGCGGGATTCCACGTGTTGGTCGTATCCGACGGCATAACCGCGCTCGATAAAGCGCAGGCGCATCACCCCGAGTTGATCATCCTCGATGTGCTCATGCCGCGCATGGATGGGCGCGAAACATTGCGCCGCCTGCGGAAACTGAACATCTGGACCCCCACCATCCTGCTCACAAAAGTCGGCGAAGCCTCCGAACGCGCCCTTGCCCTCGAAGAAGGCGCCGATGACTACCTCAACAAACCCTTCGATCCGCATGAATTGTTGGCGCGCATCCGCGCGGTATTGCGGCGGGCGCGCCCCGGCGAACGATCATTATCCACAGCCTGGTTGCTCACCGCCGGCGAACTTGTGCTAGATCGCCGCGCGCGTCGGGCTGCCATCGCCGGTGAAACCATCGAACTCACACCCAAAGCGCTCGCCGTATTGGAATATTTGATGACCCATCCCGATGAAGCCATCTCGCGCGAACGCCTGTTGGATGTGGTCTGGGGTTGGGAATATCCCACCGGCACGCGCACGGTAGACACGCGCATGGCAGAACTCCGCCGCGCCTTGGACGATAACCCTTCCGAACCGCGCTTCATCGAAACGATTCCCAGCGAGGGCTATCGCTTCATCGCGCCCGTTCATGGAGAAGGGTAAATGCGACGACTTTCAGGAAGATGGTTGAGGTACGCCAAACTCACACTGCCGCTCTGGGTGGGACTGCTCCTCGCCGGGCTGGCGTGGTTTCTGCTACCATTCGCGCCTCCCACACTCACAACAATCGACATTGGCATCTTCGGTTTGGTGCTTGGGTTATCCATTCGCAACACGGCAGTATTCGCATTCCTGTTGGGTTTTTTTATCACCGGCGTTATTGTATTCGTTCGATACTGGGACAAACGCCGCGCAGACGAGGCGCATACGCTCTACGCCGATTACGTGGAAGATGCGCAACAAAAACGCCGTCACTTTTTGAGGCGGCTCGATCACGAGATAAAAAACCCGCTCACCGGGTTACGCGCCGCGCTCGTCAATTTACAGGAGGCGCAAGCGGCAGACGAGCGCTCGCAAGCTGGGCAAAACGCGAATAGGGCGGTCGAACGCCTCACGCGCCTGCTTACCGACCTGCGCAAACTCGCCGACCTCGACGAGCGTCCCATCGAGCGGTACGCAGTCAATGTGCCGGACCTGCTCGAGGATGTGGTGGAAGGCGCGCGCGCCATCCCCGCTTATGAAGGACGGAGCATCAGCCTGTTGATTCCAAAAATCCCATCGCCATTCCCCATGCTCACCGGCGACCGCGACCTGCTCGTGCTGGCGGTGTACAACCTCGTCGAAAACGCGCTCAAGTTCACGTCCGCGAATGATTCGGTGGAGGTGCGCGCAATGGAGGACGGCAGGGCAATCGTCATCGAAGTGGCAGATTCGGGAGCGGGCATCGCCTCCGAAGATTTGTCGAAAATATTCGATGAGTTATATCGCGGGTCGAATGCGCGGAGCACAGAGGGGAGCGGGTTAGGGCTTGCACTCGTCAATCGTATAGCCATTTTGCACGGTGGAGGATGCGGGGTGCGCTCCAGTCAGGCGGAACCGCGCGGGACGGTCTTCTCGCTCCGTTTGCCGCGACGATAAACAGCCATCTCAAGCGGGGTATAGTTAAGATGTCACAAAACTGTGACATCTTTGCGACAGGCTTGTAACATCGGGGGAGTATGATAAACGTATGAAAACTTATCCCGATACCGAAACCATGTTGATAGCCACCGCCCAACGCGGCGACTTGGATGCGTTCAACCTGCTTGTGTTAAAGTATCAGGATATGATGTATCGTGTTTCCTTGCGGGTCACACACAACGAACTCAGCGCGGAGGATGCCACCCAGAACGCGTTGACCCAGGCTTTCAATAGCCTCCGGTCGTTTCGCGGCGGGTCTTTCAAAAGTTGGCTGGCGCGGGTGGCGATCAATGCCAGTTATGATGAACTGCGGCGCGAGAAACGTCACCTTGCCATGCCGCTCGAGCCATATAACAACGAAGGCGAGGAGATCGAATCGCCAGCCTGGCTGATGGACCTCGCGGCAGGTCCGCAGGAGTTGGCTGAATCCTCGGAGGTGCAAGAGGTCCTCCGTCGTTGCATCCGCGCCCTGACGCCGGATTACCGCCTGGTGGTAATCCTCGTAGACATTGAAGGGATGTCGTATGAAGAAGCCGCGCAAGCGACGCGCGTGCCGGTTGGAACGGTGAAAAGCCGCCTCGCCCGCGCTCGAATGCAGTTACGATCCGCGTTGAAAAAGGTCGAAGACCTGCTTCCCTCGGCATACCGGGTCGAGATGCCCAGTTTTTCTCATGCCTGAATCAAACTTGGACGGGGTTAGGTTGCGCGGAGCACACGCTCCGCGCAATTTTTTGTTGCTATAATGAAGCCGAGAAATGTTCTTATTAACTCGCCTTACGCAGTTAACTCCGTAATGCGAGACTGCGAAGCGTCTCGCTTGTTAGGCTACTCTTGCGCAAGAGCGACATGAATGTCGCATTACGAGAAACAAATCGATAAATTTCAACCCAGGAGATCGATCATGAAGCGTTGGCATGGATCGTGTATCGGCGCGTTAATTGTCTTGCTTGCGGGCGGCGCTTCCTTGTTGTTTATTGTGCCGGTCGGTGGGGCGATGTTGGTGGGCATCCCTCCGGTGTTCGATATGTTGACCGGTTGGGCGGTTTGCCCCGGCGCTGTTTCCATCGACCAGGAAGAATATAATCGCGGACCCGTTACAACAAGCCCGAGCGGTCCCAGCGGTCACCAGGAGGAATGGACGTGCGCCTTTGAAGATGGAACCACAAAAGTGGTTCCCAACCAGGAGATCGCGATCAAAGGACTGGGCGCGTCCTTCACTGCGGTTGGCGTGTGCGGCGGGACGCTGGTTTTAGTTCTTGCCGGCATCGCGGCAATCATCGGCGGACGTGTGGTGAAGCCAGCGAAATAAAGAAACCGCAGCGACTCAAAGGCTCGAGTCGCTGCGGTTGACGAACAAGTTGCTCAACCTGATTATCTTGCAAAATGCTTTAAGACGCGGATGAACGCTAATGCATGCTGATGAAAAGAGCGAAACAATCTGCGTCTTCTGCGCGCTTTGCGGTCGGCGTCCAACGCAGGTTTTGTCTTATGACCGATAAAGTCTGTTTATTGCTCATCAAGGAATAACGGGAATATCACAACGGCAGGTCGCGTAGTTCCAGGTTCCGCCGAATTGCATGCAAGAGTTGAGTTCTGTCATGCTGGGAGCACAACTGGTGGGGGTTTCTCCTCCCTCGGCTTTTGGCGGCGCAATAAAAGGACAAAGCCCGGGTTCACTGCCATTGGGTTCGAATCCGACTGCCATGCGGCAGGAATTATCCAGTTCGAAGACCGATTTGATCGGATAGAAATTCGGCAACCCCGGGTCTGCCGCGCCTGCCTGATCGTGAGTGTAATGGTCGCTGAAATCGAACAGGGATGGGTCAAGGTTTCCATGACCCGCCCACATATCGACCATATACAAAGGCGGGTTGCCAACCAATGCGCGCTTGACGGCGATTTCAACTGTATTGGCATCGTTGGGCGATTCGCGAATCCACGCGCTGTCTGGATCGTTCCCTTTTCCGTTATCAAATAAGTTGGCTTCAAACCCATCGCCTCCGGGAGCGCCCTTATCAGATACCATGGCGGTCAAGTTCCCCACATCGCGATTCGCATCCTGATACACTTGAACGCCGTCCGTTGTCCACTCTGTGGAGGAGGGATTCAACGCAACAACGAGATAATTGCCCTTGCCGTTGACATCCGTATCCAGTTGCATGGCAAAACGATACGGCGACATATTCACCGCCGCCCGGTCGACCACTTTGATTGTGCCGTAGAGCCAGGTTTCATCCTGGAATACGAACGTGTCCACAATATCGAGTTCGGGATAGTAAATGTCCATCGTGTTGGCGTTGAACGGGCGCTCGAATCGTTCGAAGGTGAACCTGTCTCCGCCGTTGGATTTTTTCTCGTCCGCCGTCACCGACGAATCGTAGTCGCCCGCATGACTACTTCGATTTTCGGGCAGGTTCGCGGGGATGGTTGTATGTTGGATGCCGATTTCGGTCGGCGGCGGAACCGGCGTTTCTATCACGGGCGAGATCAGCGTTGCCGACGGCTCGACGACAGGCGCCTCGGTGGGCGTTGCCTGGCTGGGCATGTTACATGCCAGAATTGTCGCGAAGGTTACGAATAAGATCAGGATGGTTTTATGGCTTTGTCGTTTCATGGCGGTTCACCTCGAGTGGCGATTGCTTCTTTATACGGGAACTGTCGTGAAGCATGTCAGCCATGACACGAAGAACCGCTGTTCGTTACTCCCCCAATGGGGTGGATGAAACTTCACATCCAATCAAACTGATTCAACCACCGTCGGTCGGCGAGGTGAATATTCTTTAGCTCTACCGTTTTTAACGGGAAACCTTTTTTTCAAACACAAAGGACACGACGGTCACAAAGGAAAACGCAAGGAATCTAGGCTCCTTTTTGCCTTTGTGTACTTTGTGCCCTTCGTGGTGAAGCTCTTTCCCGTTGATTACGGGAGACCCTATTCTTTTTACTTGCAGGCGGGCAATTCAAACTCCAAAGCCTGGCTGAATTGCTCGAGGCTTGCCTGATCAGGCGTGGGAAATACGACCAGAGTTTCTCGAATATGGTGTTGGTCAAGAATCTCAGACCAAAAGCGACCCGTATAGTCGATCCCCGCGTCGCTGAACGCCAACTCATACAGCCGCAGATTACCGGTTTGGCATTCATCCAGAAATTTATAGGTGTCGTAATATTGGAAAATGATCGCGAAATTTTCGGGAGAATAGTACTCATTCAGGGCGGGATTTGTGACATCGCAGAAAATGACCGTATCGAAGTTGATCACCGAGTTTAAGGCTTCGCTCTTTCTTGTGACCGTAAGCCGAAATTCCGTTACCGTGTAGCTCTGCTCCCAATCCCCATTGGTAAACTCTGATTCTTGATAGCGTCGGGCTTGCTCCACCTCCGCGTCGCTCGATAGGGTGGAGGGACAGTTCTGGGGCGCGTTTGATTCTTGTTCCGGGGTGGCGGGAATACGCAGAGCATTGCATGCAAGCGTCAGGAGAGCCATGCTGACCAGTAACACTTGGGTGTGTTTCACGCGATCATCCTTTCCGTCATTCCGAAAAAAGATATAACTGGACTTACGCAGTTGGCGGGCAGTTGTACTGCCGCCGCAGTGCAACTACGGCGCAACGGTTAAACTGCGTAAGCCCTATATAAAACAGGGATACGGATCGAATTCGCATCCCTGTTGATAATGCTACTTCCCCAACTTCTTCTTGAACGCTTCCGTCAACGCGGGGACGATCTGGAACAAGTCGCCGACCACGCCATAGCGCGCCACTTTGAAGATCGGCGCGTCGGGGTCTTTGTTGATCGCCACGACCATCTTCGCCGAGCGGATTCCCGCGAGATGCTGGATCGCGCCAGAGATGCCGCAGGCGATGTACAGATCGGGCGCGACGACTTTACCCGTCTGCCCAACTTGATTCGAGTATGGGATGTAGCCCCCGTCCACTGCCGCGCGACTTGCGCCGACTGCGCCGCCCAACACAGACGCAAGATCGCCAACCAACTTGAATCCTTGATGCGCGCGCCAAATTTCGGCTTGCTTGTCGTCGAGTCCAGCAGGCGGTTGCAGGGACGGATTATTCGACACGCCGCGTCCGCCCGAGACGATGATGCCCGCGTCGTTGAGACTGACTCCAACATCCGCAACGCTGTAGCCTTCGACGGTTGTGAGCGCGTCGGTCTTCGCTTCCACTTTTGTGATTGTCCCAGTTTTGCCAGCGACTTTTTCTGGCTTCGGAAATGCGCGTCCGCGTAACGTGATCAATTGCGGTTTTGCGGAGGTAGTCACCTTCTCAAACAATTTTGCTTCGTAGATCGGACGTGTCACAACAATCGAATCGCCGTTCACTTCAACGGCGGTCGCGTCGGTGATGACGTTGGTGTTCAAATCCACGGCCGACATGGCGGCGAACTCACGGGTGCGAGTCGTTGTGGGGAACAGAATCAGGTCGGGGGTCCGAGAAGAAGCGATGGCAGAGAGGGTCGAAGCGTACGTCTCAGCGCGAAAATCCAAAAGAGCCGAGTCGTCTGCAACGAGCGCGTCATCCGCGCCATATTCCAACGCGGCTTTCGCCACATCATCCACGCCAGAACCAAAAACCAAAGCAGTCGTCGCGCCGAAACTTTTTGCGAGTCCCAACGCCTCCCACGATGTGGCTTGCGCTTCGCCTTTGAAGTGATCAATGTAAACAAAAATTTTCATAACACTTTCTCCGCGATGAGTTTGTCGGCAAGTTTGTCGGCGATCTCGGCGGGGCTTTCGCCCGAAATAATTTCCACCGACGTGTCGCGCGCGGGCGGGTTCATCAACTCACTGCGTTTGATGATCGCATCGGGCGCGGCGATTCCCAGATCGCTCAACGACCACACGGGGATCTCGGCTTTCGACGCTTTGCGAATTCCCATGAACGACGGATAGCGCGGCTCGCCGATGCTTTGCACAACGCTGATGACTGCGGGCAGATTCGCTTTGACAGTTTGCCTGCCCTCTTCGATGACTCGTTCAACAGTCACGCTTCTTTCTTGGACTTTGATCTGCCCCGCCAACCCCAGCAGTGACCACCCTAAAGCGCGCGCCGTCTGCGCGGACGTGAGTCCTGAACCGTTGTCGAGCGTTTGCCGCCCGAACACGACCATGTCCACGCTGCCGATCTTTTGGATCGCCGCGGCAAGGACACGCGCCGCGCCAACTGTATCTAAATTATTTAACGCGGGGTCTGAGACGAGAATAGCATCGTCCGCGCCCATTGCGAGCGCGTGCTTCAACGCCTCCTTCGCGGATTCGGGTCCGATGCACAACGCGGTGACTGTGCCGTTTGTCGCTTCCTTCTGCTGAAGCGCGCCTTCCACCGCGTACTCGTCAAATGGATTGATGACCAGCGGCGAGTCGCCTGTGTTGATTTGCCCATTCTCGGCTTTGATCTTCGCTTCCGAGTCTGGGACTTGTTTGATACATGCGATGATTTTCAATTGTGACTCCTGAAATTATGATTTCTTGTTATCCGCCTTGCGCAGAGCGTCGCGGTAAGCGCTATAAGTATTCAACGTGATTTACCAGTTCCTCTTCGGTCATTGTTTCTGCAATCAAAACCAAGCCCTCGATGTTTTGGCGCATGGGCGTTCTTTGATGGGCATAAGCGATTAATTGCCATCGAGTTTCTTCTTCAACTTCGATGGATACAGTTTCTTCATCTCCTCAACGAATTTTTCACCTTCTACGATGGATTTGTCAACTTCTTCTTTGTGGTCGTGATAGTAGGCGAGCGCGGCATAAACATCTGCAAGGCTCAGATTATAGTCTTCGGCAATTTTTTCTACACTGTAGCCCATTTCGTTATGCCAAATGACCACATTCTGCACCGAGATGCGATGACCCGCAATACGCGGCTTTCCGCCCATGACGCCAGGCGTGATTTCTATATGTTCATCAAGAGTTTTGAGTACCATTCGGGACTCCTTTTTATGCTTACTTAATTATAAACGTCATCACCATAAACAGTAGATATACCAACCCGCCCGCCGCGGCGATCAAGTTGGCTGTCCCATCGAACGACGGATTAATCCCTCGCAGGAAGAAATTCACCGCCAACAGGAGCCACGTCAG
This sequence comes from Candidatus Defluviilinea gracilis, assembly GCF_057138825.1. Taxonomy (NCBI): domain Bacteria; kingdom Bacillati; phylum Chloroflexota; class Anaerolineae; order Anaerolineales; family Candidatus Villigracilaceae; genus Candidatus Defluviilinea; species Candidatus Defluviilinea gracilis. The sequence goes on along the minus strand of NZ_DBNHEF010000080.1, from coordinate 21,418 downwards.
CGCGTGACCCCAGCGGATAATGAAATATCGAAAGCCCGGCGCGGCTGGAATCTTTGTATGCGGTCCTACGAAAACCCACACGATTGCCAAAATCATGGCAAGCCCTGCCCACAGAAACCACGGCTGGTTGAGAAAGCCTCGGATCATTGAATGCTCGTAAAACTGATCAGTTTTCCCGTTCTCAGATCTAATTCGCAGGCGTGACCGTGTACCGTGTAGGCGGAAAATGTCTCGCCGTCTTCATTCAGTTTGACGCGCGAAAAGCACGTATTTCCTTCTGGGGTTTCGGCTTTCCAGAGGATCTTTCCGTTTGGGGCAACCAGATACATGTTGGATTCGCCGTGCGGGTACCCGCTCGAACTTTCGAGCACCAGGAAGCCCATCGTCAACTGGATGGTCTTGTCGATCTTTGTATAAAGAGGTTGAATATCCATTTTAGCTGTTGCGCCGATTACCAGCGCTTCATGAAAGTTCAGGCGACAGTTCGATTTGCCAAACAAAGCGTGTTGCCTGCCTTGACGCAGTGTAACCGCGTCCATGACCTATTTTCGTGATTTACCGATTATACCTTGTGGCTTTAGCGCCTAACGCCGATTTTCATTGTTAGACCCTGACAGAAATATGATTGGAACACAGGCATTTCTTGTTCTTGAAAATTTCGGAAGTCATTTTTCCCCATGATATACTTGCGCGAAATGTAAGACAATTTCATATCGCCGAGGAGGAAGGACAGATGACAGACACAATTCCGCAGGTCAAATCCACGAAGCGCGAGCGGGTGGCGTGGTACTTGTACGATTTCGGAAATTCCGCGTACGCTTCGGTTGTACTTCTGGCAGTCTATTCCGCGTACTTCAAGAACCAGGTGGTGGGCGGCGCGGAAGGTTCGCGCTTGTGGGGCTTGAGCATCTCGGTCGCGATGATCATCGTTGCCATTGCCGCGCCGATCATGGGGGCAATCGCCGATTATTCGGGCGCGAAGAAAAAATTCCTGTTCTTTTTCACGGCGCTCTCGGTTGTGTTCACCGCTTTATTATTCTTCACCCAAAAAGGGACGATTGCGATCGCGATCCTCTTTTTCCTTTTATCGGAACTGGGCTATCGCGCCGCGCAAGTTTTCTACGACGCGCTCCTGCCTGAGATCGCCGCCCCCGAAGAGACGGGTCGCATCGCTGGGACGGGCTGGGCGATTGGCTCGGCGGGCGGTATCGTCATCCTACTCCTCATCCTCCCGCCGATTCTGATGACCGACAGCGACCTGCTCGTGGTGCGCGGCACGCTGGTTGTCACCGCGATCTTTTTCGCGCTGGCTTCCATCCCCATCTTCCGCTGGTTGAAGGAACGCGCCCAGCCGCAGGCTTTGCCCGCAGGCGAGAACTATATCAGCATCGCGTTCAAGCAACTGAGCGGGACCATCAAAGCCGCGCGCGGTTTCAAAGAGTTCCTCAAGTTCATGCTCGCCTATTTGATTTATAACGAAGGCGTGATCATCGCGCTCGATTTCGCCGCGATCCTCGGCGCGGTGTTGTTCGGTCTGGAACAGACGGGCTTGATCATCTTCTTCATCGTCGTGCAGGCGACCAACGTGGTCGGCGCGTTGCTCTTTGGAAACCTGCAAGATAAACTGGGCGGCAAAAAAGCGTTGACGCTTTCGATCTTTCTGATGGCGGCTTGTATCGGCGCGATGTACTTCGCCCAAAACCAGACGCACTTCTTCATCATCGGCGCGTTCATCGGTGCGGCAATGGCGGGCGTGCAATCGGTCAGCCGCGCGATGGTCGCCACGTTCAGCCCGCAGGGAAAGAGCGGCGAATTTTTCGGCTTCTTCGCGCTGACGGGGCGCACCTCTTCGTTCATCGGTCCCGCCATCTTCGGCTGGCTCGCGGCGGAGTTGACCATCTGGTATCAGTCGCAGGGGCAGGCGGCGTTGGTGGCTGAACAATCGGGTCACAGGCTCGCGCTTCTTTCGATTGCCGTGTTCCTCTTCGCTGGCTGGGCGCTGATGTTGCGCGTCAACGAAACGAAAGCCCGCGAAATGGCGACGTTATCTACAAACTCGGCGGAGTAATGCCAATTCATAATTGGACGCGGATAAACGCGGAAGAACGCGGATATTAGAAAAATCTCCGCGTAAATCTGCGCTCGTCAGCGTCCAATGAATTAACATGACCCTAAAAACCATCATCATCACTGGCGCCGCCAGCGGAATCGGCAGGCATTGGGCGGAAGCCCTCTCGAAAAAAATCGGCGAGTATCAATTGGTACTCGCCGATTCAAATATGGATGGACTGCGTTCTGTGTTCGCGCCCAATGAACAAATGATTTTGTGCGCGCTCGATATTCGCTCAGCCGAACAATGGCAGGCGCTCATCGAAGAGACGTTGAAGCGCTTCGGGCGCGTGGATTATCTGTTCAACATCGCGGGGGCGAATCGTCCGCTGTTTTTGCGCGACCAGCCGCTCGACGCGATAGACCGCGTGATTGACATCAACCTCAAGGGCGCGTTGATCGGGATGAAACTCGTCGGCGAGATCATGCTCAAACAGAAGGCGGGGCACATCATCAATGTCGCTTCACTGGCGGGAGTCTCGCCCACGCCTGGCAACGCGCTCTACTCGGCGGCGAAGGGCGGCTTGCGAAACGCTTCGATTGCAACGGCGATTGAATGGAGGCGGATGGGAGTCGCGGTGACGGTCATCTCGCCCGATCTGGTGGATACGCCCGTGCTGACGGAACGCCTCGAGTCGGCGGGGGAGGAGGCCGCGCTTGCGTTTAGCGGCGCCACGCTGACAGTGTTCGACCTGGAGCGCGCCTTCTGGAAAGCCATGCGCGATAAGCCGCTTGAACTCAACCTCCCGCGCTGGCGCGGCTGGCTGACGAAGTTGAATCATGCCAACCCGTCGCTCATGCTCTGGCTGTACGAATCCATGAAGCGGCGCGGCATGAAGCGCTTGGAAAAGATGCGAAATGAGCGAAACCGCGCGTAATCGGCGTTCTCTAACGCCGATGGTATATCAGTGCGCGTTAGAGAACGCGCGCTACGCATATATTTGAATATGAAAACGACTCGTTATCAAAAAATCTTCATCACGGGCGCGTTGGGCTTTGTCGGGCGCGCGCTGGCGGAACAGTATCGCGCATTGGGCGCAGAGACTTGCGGACTGGACATCCGCGCCGATGCCGCTTTGAACATCGTCGCGGGCGACGTATCGAAGCCAGAACGTTGGCAATCCGCGCTGACTGACTGCGACCTTGTCATCCACACCGCCGCGATTGTGAGCAACAATGTGGCGCGGGAAGAAGCGTGGCGGGTGAATGTGTTGGGGACGCGGCGCGTGTTGGAGGCGGCGATCCGCGCGGGAGCGAAACGCTTCGTCCATGTTTCATCGCTCGCCGCCATGCGTTTCAATATCGAGGATCGCGCCGACGAGTCCGCACCGATCATGCCGACGGGCAACCCGTATGTGGATACGAAGATCGCCAGCGAACACGTCGTCCTGGCGGCGCACGCGAAAGGCGCGATGACTTGTACGATCATCCGCCCCGCCGATATTTACGGACCTGGCTCGCGCCCGTGGACGGTGATCCCCGTGCAGATGATTCAAAAGGGATTGTTCCTCCTGCCCGCGCATGGACAGGGAATCTTCCGCGCCATTTACATTGACGATTTGGTGAACGGCATCATGCTTGCGGCGGAAAGGGACGAAGGCATGGGTCAAATTTTCATCCTCGGCGGCGAAGAGACCATCACTTGCGAAACTTTCTTCGGGCATTATTATCGCATGTTGGGGAAGGGCAGTCCGCGTGTGATGAGTACCTCGTCCGCGATTGCCATTGCCGAGATTGGGCGTATCATCTTCAAATTGCTCGGCAAACCCACCGAACTCGGGCGCGGCGCGATGGAAATGCTCTCGAAGAAAAACACCGTCTCGAATCAAAAAGCGCATGACCTGCTCGGCTGGCAGGCGCAAGTGAGTTTGGAAGAAGGGATGAAGCGGACGGAAGTTTGGTTGCGGGAACAGGGAATCAAAAGGGACGCAGACGAGCGCGGATGAACGCGGAGAAAGAGAAAAGAAAGAATCCGCGTAGTCAGCGTTTATCCGCGTCCAACAAAAAGGTATCATTGGTCAAATGGGACGCGGACGAGCGCAGATGAACTCGGAAGAAGAAAAAGAAAAATTCCGCGTATTCAGCGTTTATCTGCGTCCGATAAATCACCTTGTTGAATTTCATAAGGCTCGATCATGAAAGGATGAACATGGTAACTCAAATTGATCTTAAGCACAGGGATATCACAGATAAGATACTGCACGCGTTTTTCAAAGTGGTTTACCCACAATTGGGCTATGGATTCCTTGAAAAAGTTTACGAAAATGCGATGGTGATTGCCCTAACTGCAATGGGATTGAAGGTTCAACAACAGGTGAAAATTTCTGTATATTTTCAAGAGCAGATTGTTGGCGAATATTTTGCAGACCTGCTTGTTGAGGATGTTGTGATTGTGGAGTTGAAAGCGGCAAGCCGTCTTTTGTTGGAGCATGAAGCTCAACTTTTGAATTACCTGCGAGCTACGCCTTATGAAGTGGGTCTCTTGCTCAACTTCGGTCCAAAACCCACATTTGCCCGAAAAGCGTATGATAATGAGCGCAAGACTCCAACGTGGAAATAATCAATAGGACGCGGACGAGCAGGATGAACGCGGAAGAAAAAGAAAAAAACTCCGCACGCTTCGCAGTCAGCGTTTATCCGCGTCCAATTAAAAAGGAAGCAATTATCAAATGAGACGCGGACGAGCAAGATGAACGCGGAAGAAAAAGAAAAAACTCCGCACGCTTCGCAGTCAGCGTTTATCCGCGTCCAATTAAAAAGGAAGCAATTATCAAGTGGGACGCGGGCGAGCAGGATGAACGCGGAGAAAGAGAAAAGAAAAAAAACTCCGCACGCTTCGCAATCAGCGTTTATCCGCGTCCAATTAAAAAGGAGACAACATGACTGAAATAACCGTTGGAGAACTGTTGGCAAAGTGTTTGCAAGCCGAGGGCATCGAGATGATGTTCGGCATCATTGACGGGGCGCACATCCCGTTCACGGCTCACGCCGCGCGCTATGGCATCCGTCACATCAACTGCCGACACGAAGAAGGCGCGGTGCATTTGGCGGAGGGCTACACGCGCACGAACGGCAAGGCGAGCGTGGTCATCGGCTCGCCAGGACCTGGCGCGGCGAATATGCTGGCGGGCGTTTCCAGCGCGTTTGCGGAGGGACATCCCATCCTTGCGATTGCCTGCACGCGCAGGCGCCTCACCACCGACCCTGAGCGGGGCGGCGCGTGGCAGGCGACCGACCTCGTCGAGATGGCGAAACCGATCGCCAAATATAGCGCGTTGGTCCGTCAGCCTGAGCGACTGCCTGAGATGGTGCGCGCCGCTTTCCGCGCCGCGCTCACGGGCAGACCTGGTCCCGCCTTCCTCGCCATCCCCGATGAATTGATGAGCGTGAAAATTGACGCCGAGAAAGTCCCTGTGTATCCGTCTGCGCGCTATCGCAAAGTGGATATGGGCGCGGGCGATCCAGAGTGGATCGAGCAGGCGGCTGAGTTGCTGGCGAATTCCAAGAAGCCGTATCTGCACGCGGGCAAGGGCGTGTTGTGGGCGGAGGCTTCCGCTGAATTTTTGGAGTTGGGCAATTATCTCGCGGCGGGCATGGGTTCGAGCATGGGCGCGCGCGGCGCGATCCCCGAAGACCACCCGCATTATTTTTTCCTCTTCGATATGCAAGCCACGTCGCTGGCGCGCAATGAAGCGGATGTGATCCTCGTGGTCGGTTCGCGGCTGGGCGAGTATGACGGTTGGGGTTCGCCTCCAGCGTGGGGAATGCCCGAGAAACAGAAAACAATTCAAATTGATTCCGATCCGCTTTCCATCGGGTTGAATCGCCCTGTGGATGTGGGCATCGTCGCCGACGCGAAATCGGCGCTGAAGGCGATCCTCTCCAAAGTGAAGGCGAAGACCGCCGCCCGTAGTGACATGCCCGACCTGGCGCGGTATCGCGCGTTGACGCAGGAGACGATGACGAACGGCATCCAATTTTTGATGGCGCAACCCGCGCGCGGACTCAACCCTGGGCAGATGGTGTTCAATGCGCGCAGTTTTTTCCCGCGCAATGCGGTGACGGTGTTGGACGGCGGCAATACCACGTTGTGGGGCGTGGCGTTCAATCAGATTTATGAGCCGCGCAGTTTTTTGTATTCGGTGAAGATGGGCTTTCTCGGCACGGGCATCCCGTTTGCGATTGGCGCGAAACTTGCCGCGCCCGAACGCCCCGTCTATTGCATCACGGGCGACGGCGCGGCGGGCTTCAACATCATGGAGATGGAAACCGCCGTCCGCGAGAACGCGCCGATCATCGTGCTGGTGGCGGTGGACGACGGCTGGGGCATGGAGCGCTCGGCGCACAACTTCGGCGGCATTCCAACGGAGCAACAACAGGGCGTAAATCTTTCAGGCGAGACGCGCTATGATTTGATCGCGCAAGGGCTGGGATGCTACGCCGAAAAAGTGGATGCGGTGGGGGATTTGCCCGCCGCTCTCCAACGGGCGGTTGATTCGGGCAAACCAGCCTTGCTCCACGTGACGGTTGATCCCGCCATCAACGCCGACCCGCCAGGCTATAAGCAGTTCAGGTATGTGCGGACGTTGTAGAACTGGTGAGCGGACTCTGTCACGGATTCACGGAATGAAAGCGGACTATGGTAAACGGACTCTGTCACGGATTCACGGAATGAAAAAGCGGAGGTTGGGCGATTGCCCAATCTCCGCTTTTTTTATCAACCTGAAACCCTTCGACAAGCTCAGGGCGACGCCTGAAACTTGAAACTTGAAACTTGAAACCTGAAACCTACTTCACTTCCACCAATATCGCGCGGACGATCATGCGGAAGAGATAGCTATCTGACGAAGCGTTGTAGTCCTGACAGGTGATCAGCGTCAGATAGGAATGATCTTGCAGAGACTTGAACGCGTAACTCGTCGAGGTGGGGCGCGCGAGGCGCGTGTCGCGCACTTCATAGATATATTGCTGACCGAGCAGATGCACGATGACTTTGTCGCCGTAGGTCAGGCTTTTGATGGCGGCGAAGGGACCAGGCAAGCCGTTCGTGTCGGTGACGTGCGCCGTCAGGACGGAGTTGCCGTTCCAGGTGGGGAAGGCGGTGCCGTTCAGCCAGCCCGCATTCGCGCCGAGCCAGTCCACGTTCCAGGTTTTATCGCTGGCTTGCGGCACGCCGACGATGACCGACTTGATCTTGAGCGCGGGGATCTCGAGCCAGAGATCGCCCATGGCGCGGTATGCCAGTTCGGCGGGCTGGACGGGGAGCGTGGTGATACGGTTCGGGGCGAAGCCTGTGGAAGGCAGGGAAGAAGCGTTCGCAGTTGAGGCGGTTGTGACCACGAAGTTGAAGATGTAATCGGAGAGTCCGTTGTTGAGTTCGTTGAGCGAAGGATCCACGATGGAGGTGGTGCCGCAGACGAACAGGCGATAGACACCGACGGGCAGAGCGCCGCTGAGCGTGACGTTGGAAGTGAACGTGACGGCGTTATACGTCACGCCGATGACGGCGACTTGCGTATCGTCGGCGAGCAAGCCGCCCGCGCACGAGGCGGTGTTGAAGGCGTTGTCCGCGCCGTTTTCGACGAGCAGGTAGTTGACGGGGTTGGTGACATCGTTGGGGTTGGAATTGCCCGCGTAATCTGCCACGTTTTCGCTGAAGGTGACGGTGAAGGCGCTGGGTCCTGTGGTGATATAAGAAGCGACCAGGCTGGTGGTGATGACGGTTGGGAAAGTAGCATCGGACGAGTATTCATACGCGCCGATATCGCAAGTCACATTTCGTGGGCGTAATACGCCGCGCTGATCGTCGGCGGGACAGCCCGCGTTTGTGCCTGCGTCAATGGCGGGCGAGCCTGTTTGCAGAGCGAAGGTTTGCGTGAAGCCGCCGTTGTTCGCCAGCGCGCCGAGCATGGGGTCGCCGCTGAGGGCTGGGGAGCAGGTGTTATCTTCGATCAGATTGTTCGCGTTCGTGCCGAGTACGGAACTGTTGAGGCAGTCCACAGCAGTCACACCGCTGGAATTGGCGATGAGGGTGTTGGTCAGGTGGAGCGTGCCGCTCTCGTTCCAGACGGCGGCTTGTGAAGTGCTGGCATTGCCCGAGATGGTGACGTTGATCAAAGTCGCTATGCTGGCGTTGCCATTTCTCAGGGCTCCGCCGCCAGCGCTGGTGGCGGAGTTGCCCGCGAGCGTGCTGTTCGTTACGCTCAAGGGTCCGCGGTTGGAAATCCCGCCGCCGCTGTCAGCCGTATTGCCGCTGATCGTGCTGGCGGTGAGGGTCGCAGTTCCATAGTTGGAAATCCCGCCACCGTTGCCCATGTTAGCCGTATTTCCGCTGATCGTGCTGGCGCTGATCGTCGCAGTTCCATAGTTGGAAATCCCGCCGCCGCCGCCGTCAGCCGTATTTCCGCTGATCGTGCTGGCGGTGATGGTGATCGTCGCAGTTCCCCAGTTGTAAATCCCGCCGCCGCCGTTGTCAGCCGTATTTCCGCTGATCGTGCTGGCGCTGATCGTCGCAGTTCCAGAGTTGTAAATCCCGCCGCCGTCGCTATCCTTTCCATTCCGAATGGTTACGCCGTCGAGCGTCAGGTTGCCTGTGCCAGCCACTTCCAGAACGCGGTAGGTGGCGGTGTTGGGCGCGACATTCGCCTCAATAATGGTGTTCGCCGCGCCGTTGCCGTTGATGGTGATATTGGTGGCGATGGCGGGCAGTTGACTGCCGAGCGTGATGATGTAGTTCGCGGCGAAGGTGATCGCGTCCGCGCCGGAGCCTGCGGCACAATCCGTCGAGCCGGATTGATCGTTCGCGTTGGCGTTGGTGATGGCTTCGCGCAGAGTGCAGGCGCCGTCGTTGGCGACGGTGTCTGCGGCGCTGTTCACCACGATGCTGGCGGCATAAGCGGGTTGTATCCCCAGCGCGGCAGTCAACAAACTGGCGCAAAGAAATGCGTAGAATAATTTTTTGAAAGCGTGCATGAAAAGCCCTCCCGACGATTCTGTGTTACTCGGCAATATGTGCGCCATTGTAGCAGGGAGGCGGGGGAATGGGAATGACAAAATCGTAAATGAACTGGTAAGCGGACTTTGTCACGGATTCACGGAATGAAAAAGCGGAGGTTGGGCGATTGCCCAATCTCCGCTTTTATTTGAAACTTGAAACCCTTCGACAAGCTCAGGGCGACGCCTGAAACTTGAAACTTGAAACTTGAAACTTGAAACTTGAAACCTGAAACCCTTCGACATGCTCAGGGCGACGCCTGAAACCTGAAACCCTTCGACAAGCTCAGGGCGACGCCTGAAACTTGAAACCCTCAACCAACACCGCGCGGACGATCATGCGGAAGAGATCCATTAAACAAAATAGCCCAATGCGTTTTCGATTTCGCATCGGGCTAGGGAATGTGGGTGTCGCCGATCATGGTCTTTTTTCGACACCCATGTTGCTCAACTCGTCTGAATTGCTGTTCGAGACGAGCAGGTCTGCGGCGGCAAGAGCCGCGAACAAGAGCAAACAGATTGCGACTGCGGCGATAAACATGGCTACTCCTTTCTCTGATGACTGATTAAACATCTTTTTATTTTGAAAGTTCCATCCCCTAACGGTACTGTAATGGAGTCGCTTTTCAAACGCGCAAAGAACATTGACTTGACGTTGAGCGCTAAAAGTATGTTCCAAAATTCATACGATTCCAACTGGTCGAAGTTTTGAATAGGCGTTACGCAGTTGGCGGGCAGTTGTACCGCCGCCGCAGTGCAACTACGGCGCAACAAATTCAACTGCGTAAGTCCTGTTGAATCATGGAGGTCTGTCAGTGCGCTCCCGCGTTGACAAAACCCGCCTTTGAGATAAAATTCAAGCCGCACGTAAGCCGAAGTGGCGGAACTGGCAGACGCGCCACGTTCAGGGCGTGGTGAGAGCAATCTCTTGAGGGTTCAAATCCCTCCTTCGGCATTGTAGCAGGTTGAAATCCGCTGAGAGGCGGGTTTTTTGTTACCCCTCCCGCCCTGCGGGCACCCTCCCCAAATTCCGACGAACTTCAGTCGGAATTTGGGGAGGGTTAGGGTGGGGCAGTGGTATAATCAGAGAAAAATCAGGCAGACCTTTCATTAGTTAAGACGCGAAGTCGCAGAAATTCGTCCTTCGTGTCTTTTTTATGCCGAAATCCCTTCCTATGAGATAAACATGGCAGAAGAAACCACCCAATCTGGAAACATCGAACACGTAGATATAGACGCCCAGATGCGCTCGGCGTACCTCGATTACGCCATGAGCGTGATCGTGGCGCGCGCGCTTCCCGACGCCCGCGACGGGCTGAAACCCGTCCACCGGCGTATTTTGTACGCCATGCAGGAACTGGGAATCCGCTCGAACACCTCCTATAAAAAGTCCGCTCGTATCGTGGGCGAGGTGCTGGGTAAATTCCATCCGCACGGCGACTCGGCGGTCTACGAAACCATGGCTCGCATGGCGCAGGATTTCTCCATGCGCTACCTACTCGTGGATGGGCAGGGCAACTTCGGCTCCATTGACGGCGACGCGCCCGCGGCGATGCGTTACACTGAAGCCCGCCTGCAAAAATTGGCGGAAGAAATGCTGGCGGACCTCGATAAAGACACGGTGGATTTCGGTCCCAACTTCGACGATTCTCTCGAAGAGCCGCTTGTTCTGCCCGCGCGGGTTCCGAACATGCTCCTCAACGGGACCTCGGGCATCGCGGTCGGCATGGCGACCAATATCCCGCCGCACAACCTGCGCGAACTGGTGGATGCCATCAACTATCTGATCGATAACCACGACAGGATGGACGACATTCCCGTCGAAGATTTAATGAAGTTCGTGCAAGGACCCGACTTCCCAACAGGCGGTATCATCGTCGGACGCGAGGGGATCGAATCGACGTATGGGACCGGTAAGGGGCGTATCGTTGTCCGCGGTATGGCACACATCGAAGAGGGGAAGGGCGGCAGGCACGAGATCATCATCACGGAAATTCCATATCAAGTCAACAAGACGACATTGATCGAACGCATCGCCGAACTCGTGCGCGACGACAAAATTGACCAAATCTCCGACCTGCGCGACGAATCCGATCAACGCGGCATGAGCATCGTCATCGAATTGAAGCGCGGCGCCCAACCCAAGAAGGTGCTGAACCAACTTTACAAATACACCTCACTGCAAACAACCTTCGGCGCGCAAGTGTTAGCCCTTGTGGATGGCGAGCCGCGCACGCTTCCGCTCAAACGCGCGTTGCAAATTTTTATCGAGCATCGGCAGGTGGTCATCGTCCGCCGCACGAACTTTGACCTGGCGAAAGCGCGCGCGCGGCAACACATCCTCGACGGGTACTTGATCGCGCTGAACAATTTGGATGCGGTCATCAAGACCATCCGCGAATCGGAAGATGCCGACGTTGCCAAGCAAAACCTGATGAAGCGCTTCAAGTTAAGCGACCTGCAATCGCAGGCGATCCTCGATATGCAGTTGCGCCGCCTCGCCGCGCTCGAACGCTGGAAGATCGAAGAGGAGCATAAACAAGTCGCCGAGCAGATCGCCTACCTCGAAGATTTGCTTGCCCACCCGAAAAAGATCCTCGCGCTCATCCAAACAGATTTGAACGAACTCGCCGAAAAATACGGCGACGATCGCCGCACGCGCATCGCGGCAGAAGCCAAAGAATCCCTCAGCGAAGCCGATCTTGTGCAAGATGAAGCCGTGCTGATCAGCCTCACCGAACGCGGCTACATCAAGCGCGTGGCGGCATCGGCGTTCCGTTCGCAGAGTCGCGGCGGACGCGGCGTGAAAGGCTTTGAGACGAAAGAAGAAGATGAAGTTGTCGCGCTCATCCCCGCGCGCAGTCTCGACACGATGTTGTTCTTCTCCGACAAAGGGAAAGTGTACAGCGAGAAGGTCTATCAAATCCCCGACGCGGATCGAACCGCAAAAGGCATTCCGCTGGTCAACGTGCTGGCGTTGAACGGCGATGAGCGTATCACCGCCGCCATCGCCGTCTCGGATTTTTCGGCGCATGGCTTTTGCATCCTGGCGACGGCGCGCGGCAAAACCAAACGCGTTGTCATGGAAGAATTCGCGTCGGTCCGACCTTCCGGCTTGATCGCCCTCAATTTAGAAGACGGCGACCACCTCGGCTGGGCGCGCGTCACCAGCGGCAAGGACGATCTCATCTTCGTCACTGAAAATGGACAGGCGCTTCGCTACAACGAATCCAAGATCCGCTCGATGGGGAGGCAAGCCGCGGGCGTGACGGCAATCAAACTCAAGAAAGATGACGCGGTCACCAGTATGGATGTGGTCGAGAAAGATGGTTCGCTTTTAGTTGTCACCAGCGGCGGGTTTGGCAAGCAGACTCCCTTGAAAGAATATTCATCCAAGGGACGCGCCACCGGCGGCATCGCCACGATCGACAATAAAGCATTGAAGGAGATCGGCAAGATCGTCTCGGCGCGCGTCGTTCAACAAGACGACGATCTCACGATCATGACCGCCAACGGGCAGACGATCCGCATCAAGAACAAAACGGTGAAGACAGCCGGACGCGCCACCAAAGGCGTGCATCTCATCAAGCCGCAAGAGGGAGATTATGTGGCGTCGGTGGCGCGCATCTCTGCCGAGGATATGAAAAAGGCGGGCGCGGCAATGATGGAAGAGGAAAAGCCTGACCCTCAACAGCCGTTGATGTAAGAGCATGTTTCATAACTCTTTCTTTGCCACGCATCGTCCCGATGTCCTTCGGGAGAGCGCGCAGAGAACGCTGAAAAAACTCTTTCAAAGTCTCTGCGAACTCGGTGTTCCCTGAGACTGAGGCTCTTTTTTCCATGCCTCTAAGAAACGCGCTTTAAGAGGAACGAACGAATAAAAAATCCCGGGAGATCATCCCGGGATTTTTGTATAAACTCTTACAGGCTACAACACAGCCATCTTGCCGAGGAGCAACATCGCCAGTGTGCCCAACAGGCAAACGATGAAGAATAGCATCATGGAAAGAAAAAAACGCTGGGCGCCATTCATTCCCAGGAATCGCGACCCGCGCTTGCGGGGGGCTGGCGCGGCAATCGAATCCATGGGCTTGGATGCCGGTTCTCTATACAGATCGTTGGTTTCCTCCTCGTAGAACGGGGAGTCGGATGCTGATTCGCGTAAATTATCGAACATGGTTACCTGTTATGAATAAGTATACCCGTGAACGGGCGCAGGCTCACATCGCCAAATTGTACTGTCACGGATTTGTTATTGTCATCGCGCACTCGCAGACTGCCATCGGAAAGAATCCCTTCGAGGCGCCCGACCACGGATTTACCGGCGCCCATTTCCACACGCACCTGCTTGCCTCGAAAGGCGAGCGCCGTTCCCCATTGATTCATCAAATCATCCGAGCCTAATTCGGGACGCAGGGATACGAAAGCGGCAAGAATATCGCGCAAAACTTCTTCGCGCTCCACTTCGCGCTCCAACGCGTTTTCGAGACTGGTACCGGGAAAGCGCAACACATCGGTATCGGGAACCGCCCGTTTGAGAACATTCAACCCGATGCCGATCACCACGCATTGTATATCGTCCCCAGCCCACACCAGTTCGATCAACACACCCGCAATCTTGCGGTTGTTCAACAAAATATCATTGGGCCATTTGATCTGGGGATTCAAACCAAAGTTTTGAAGCGGTTTGCAAATGGAGAGGGCGGCTAACCCGACAAACCTTGAAAGAAAGGGTCTTTCAGCGGCCGTTGGGCGCAGAATTAAGCTGAATGCGAGAGCCGTGCCAGCAGGCGTGAACCACGGACGGTCCATCCTGCCGCGTCCCATCGTTTGTTCGTCTGAGATCACAACGGAAAAGTCTGGCGCGCCTTTGTTTGCCCACGCCAGCGCCTCATCGTTCGTCGAACCGATGGAACTGAAATACTTGATTTCCCCGAGCCCCATAGTTGAAAGAAGAGAGTGAAGCGAGGCTTGGTTCATCGAATACTCTAGGGAAGCACAAACCACGGACTGATCGAACCGCCGCCCTGACGCACTTCAAAGTGCAAGTGCGCGCCTTGTGAATTGCCCGTGTTGCCCGCCGCGCCGATCCATTGACCCGCGCTCACGCTTTGGCAGGGCGATACGCCAATGGTGCTTAAGTGGGCGTACACGGTCGAATATCCGTTGCCGTGATCGATCTGAATCACATTGCCGTAACCGTAGTTATACCCGCCTTGAGCCATGGTGACCACGCCGCTGTCTGCCGCGTAGACCGGCGCGCCCTCGCCAGCCGCAATATCAAGGCCGAGATGCCCGCTCCAATAATCATTGCCGGAGAGCGAATGGGCGTCGGCGGGCCACATAAAGCCGCCACTGCCAACTGCGCCGCCGGGGCAGGCGCTTTGGCTGGTCGGGGAACTACCCGTCCCCGAATTGCCGGTGCCTACCGTCGGCACAAGCCATTGCACGAATTCACGCGATCCGCCGGGCACCATCACCCACGAACCAGAGTCAACCTTGGGATCGGTCAGGTCGATATTGTTGCCCGGATAATTGATGATATCGTCGAGGTTCGCGTCGAATTCGGCGGCAACCGATTGCAAGGTATCGTTCGCCTTCCACTGATAATAAATTCCATTCGTGGGGGGAATGCTCAAAACCTGCCCCGGTTTCAGGCTGTGCGGATCGTCCTGCAACACATCGTAATTTGCCCATAACACGGTCTCTGGTTCCACATTATACGATTTGGAAATGGCAAAGATCGAATCGCCGCGCGACACGCGATATTCCACCGGCTTATACCGAGGTTTATCTGCGGGGATGTTTGTCTTCAGTTGGATATCTCTGGAAATGGACGCAAACGGATCGGACCCAAGTAAGGCTGGCATCGCCACCTTGGCCGGTTTCTCCTGTGGAGCCATTGTCGCTGCGGGAGCAACCAGCCTTTGCGGAGTGTGAGCCTGTTTCCACGCCAGCGCGCCGAAGATCATCCCGGCCGCCAGGGCGAGTGTCACGCCCCAACTGACGATGGAGAATTTATTCTCTTTGAGGAACGAAATCGCTTTCGACATTTCTGAGTCTGTGTATCGTTACGAATCCCTGCCGAGGTTTTCGAGGAATTCCTGATTGTTGCGCGCCCTATCCAAACGAGTGACGATCGCTTCGGTGGCGACAGATTGATCCATGCCGGCGCCTTGCGGCTGGGGCGAAGTCATCTGGATGTACATACGCCGCATGAGCCAGACCCGTTGGAGGATATCGGGACCCAGCAACAGGTCCTCGCGACGCGTGGAGGAGCGTTCGATATCCACAGCGGGGAAGATGCGCCGTTCCTGGAGTTTGCGCGAGAGGTGCAATTCCATGTTGCCGGTGCCTTTGAATTCTTCGTAGACTACGTCGTCGAGGCGTGAGCCGGTGTCTACCAAACAAGTTGCGATGATGGTCAACGAACCGCCTTCCTCGATATTGCGCGCCGCGCCGAAAAACCGCTTGGGCGGGTACAACGCCGAAGGATCCATACCGCCGGAGAGGGTGCGCCCGCTGGGGTTGACGACCAGGTTGTACGCGCGGGCGAGGCGGGTGATCGAGTCCATTAAGATTACCACGTGGCGACCGATCTCCACGAGGCGCTTAGCGCGCTCTAAGGCAAGTTCCGCCGTGCGCACGTGAGAGGTGACCGGCTCGTCGAAGGTGGAGGCGACCACTTCGGCATCCACCGACCGATCCATATCGGTCACTTCTTCGGGACGTTCGCCAATGAGGGCGACGATCAAATGCACATCGGGATATTTTGTTGAGATCGAATTCGCGAGCTGTTTGAGGATGGTTGTTTTCCCCGCCTTGGGAGGAGATACGATCAGACCGCGTTGACCACGCCCGATGGGGGCGATCAGGTTGATCAGCCGAGGGGCGAGCGTGTCGTGATCGGTCTCGAGGTCAAAACGTTTGTCCGGGAAGATTGGGGTGAGGTTTTCGAACGCAGGTCTTCGGGAGGCTTCTTCAGGATCGAGCCCGTTGATAGATTCCACCTTGAGTAAACCAAAATGCCGTTCACTTTCACGCGGCGGGCGCACCTGCCCAATGACGAGATCGCCAGCCCGGAGGTCGTGCCGCCTTAACTGCGCCTGCGAGACGTACACATCCTGGTCGCTAATGCGGTAATTCGTGGCTCGCAGGAAACCGATGCCTTCGCTCATGATCTCAAGGATGCCGCCGCGCAGTTCGATACCTTCTTTTTGCGCCTCCGCCTCGCGGATCATCATGGCGAGCGTCTCTTTCTTGAGGCGATTCGAATTGGGAATATTCAGCGATTTTCCCAACGCTCGTAGTTTTGAGAGGGGTTCGTTTTCTAATTCAAGTATCTTCATGTTTCTTTTCTCTAGGTGGGATTATTGTTCGTAGGGAACGCCCCAAACGCGCCGAAGTTCGGCGCTGGATCGGGAGACTCCCTTAGTTTGTAGGTGAATTTGGATTTTCTATCAAGATGTTGCCGGGCGTGTCACCCGCGCAGGTTGAATAACCAAGCATTCTGATGACACATTGGTAGGCTGTAAAGTAACTGGGGATGTGCCGCGATTATAGCACGGTAGATTTTGCAAGGCAAGCGGTTGACTACTTTTCGAGGCGAACTTTCAAGTTTGTGAGCAAGGCGCGCTGGCTGTGATTTGCCTCATTGTAGACAAGGTTTTCGACCAGTCTGTTCACCTTCTCGAATTGAACCCTTTGCACCAGGTGTGTTTTGCCGTTTTCCACCTCATGGAATTCGTAATGGAAGGCGATACGGGTTCCAAATTTGCCATACAAGCGAATCGTTAGCGCTCGTTTCGGGTGGGTCAGGTGAATGACGAGATAGATGCGGCTCCGGAAGATGGGTAGCCCAGCCCAGCGATAGGTCTCCACTGTGTAGAATGGGCGTAATACCACGCCCGCCGTATCTTTCTGTTCCTTGAGCACATCGATCGTCGTCAGCCGCGGACGAAGCCCGATCATGTTGATCGGTTCGGCAAGTTGGTCGAACACCTCGTCCCGCGGACGGTTGATGAAAATATTGAGTTCAAAAGAGCGCATCACCCAATTCTAACCCTGATTGCGCGGTTGACAAGTGGCGAAGGATTGCAATGTTATAATTTCAAAAAATCAGCGTTTGAGGTATGAATGATTAACCCTATTATTTTTTCGATTGGTAATTTTTCCCTGCATTGGTACGGCGTGATCGTGATGGCGGGCGTGATCGTCGGAGCGCTAATTGCCGAGCGGGAATTGATCCGGCGCGGCGGCAATGGCGATGTGATCTGGGATGTGCTGGTAGGTTGGGTCGATATTGGACCCAAGATGAAGTTTCCGTTTGGCGCTTTCCAGTTCGGCTTGCCGCTGGGCGTGTTGCCGGTCGGTATCGTGGGCGCGCGGCTGTGGTATGTAATGAATGCCACGATTGGCGGTAACCGAATCTACATGGATAACCCTTCCGAGATCCTTCGGGTTTGGAATGGCGGTTTGCATATCTTTGGCGGTTTTCTTTTTGGCGCTATCGCATTATTTTGGCTGTTGCGCAGATACAACGTTGACCGTTGGCTGGTGTTGGATTCGATCGGTCCCGCCATGTTGATCGGGCAGGGCATTGGGCGGCTCGGCAATTTCGTCAACCAGGAGCTTTATGGTCCTGCCACCACGCTTCCGTGGGGGCTGAAGATCTCAACCCAATATTCCTATCAGACCCCGATTGAAATGCGCGATCAACCGATCGACGCGGTGATCAATTATCTGGAGACTACCCGCTTCCACCCAACGTTTGCCTACGAAATGCTCTGGAACTTTGCCGCGGCGGGATTCCTGTTATGGCTGTCTCGCCGCTATGAAAAGGGACTCAAGCCCGGAACAATGTTCGCCGGCTGGCTCCTGCTCGCCGGCATCGGTCGCGCGTGGATCGAACTTTTCCGCCCAGACCAGCCGAAGATTGGAGAGACGGGCATCAGCTATTCGATGGTGGTCGCCGCGCTGATGGCGGTTGCCGGGGCGATTCTGTTGATGATCCGTTATAACGCCATTAATTTCCCCGGCGCCGAAAACTGGGAGGAGGAGTATCAGGTCGATGGTCAAGGCGCGGAAGCGATGGCGGCTGGCGCGATTACTGCGCTACCGGCCATGGAACGTGAAACCGTAAAAGTTAAAAGTGTCAGCCGAAAAAAGTCGAAAGCAGAAACTCCGCCTCGTAAGCCAAAGACGACCCGCAAGGAGAAGTAAAAAATCAGGTCAGGCAAACGCCTGACCTGATTTTATTCGATCGATGTGACTGTCACAACCTGCGAGCGCCGAATAGACGTTTCTTCTTCGCGCTTGTCGAAGCCGAAACGTTCGAAGATGTCCGCGTACATTTCGACGATCTTCTCTCGAGTGAAGCCCATCTCCTCGTAGGAGTAGGTGTGGTCACTGCGGTGGGCGAGCGTGTCTTTTACCGCTTCGTCCACGATCTTGTCCAGCCCCGGTTTATCGGGGTAGCCAAATTGTTCGTAAAATCCGCGGATGACCTGCTCGGGGCGTTGAATCAGACCGTCGTAATTGAGGATCAGATATCTGGGGGAGGGATGCGCGTCGAGGTATTGGAGCGGATAGCGATACCAGTGTTGGGTCAGGTCGGTGATTTCATCCAGATATTGATATTTTGTGAATCCACCGGTGAATACGCCGCGCGAGTAGTTGATCCAAGACACTGTGGAGGGGAGCATGTCGAGCGGGTTGCGGGCGAGGTAGATGATGCGCGCGTCGGGGAAGAACTCGATCAGCGTTTCGATCTTGGCGCTGAATGCGGGAGCCTTTGCCACGTAGTATTTTTTACCGGTGGCGTACATGTGTCGTTGCAGCATGGATTTATAGAATGCCATGATCTTTCGTTTGCGCTCGGGCGACAGGGCTTCGTCGAAGTGTTGGTAGTTGGGAAACTCATCCATGAAGGGAAAGAGGAAAGTAACCCACAGCGAATCCCAGGCATGCATCAACACGTTTTCATCCTCTTCAGGCTGGAAGAACGAAATGGGATGGATCTTGATCTGACCCAGAGTGCGGCGGTCGAACGCATAGAGCGCGCGGTGGAGGTACCCGCCGAATTTTTTATCGAGCCTCGAAACAAACTGGGTAAACTTCTTCTGTGTGACCGACGGCGTCAGGTAAATATCCCATGTGGTGAGGCTGGTGAATGTGGCTGTATCGCGCGAGAGCAGGCGGTGCAAAAAGGTAGAGCCGCTGCGCATATTGCCGATGATGAAAAGGGGCTTCTCGATCGGATGCGTTTTGTAGCCGGGGAAGAAGATGTCATCGAGCCAGAAGCAGAGCCAGATGAAGAGCGACCCGAGGGGCCAGACCAGATAAAACAGGGTCAGGAAGATGATCCGTTTGTTATTGAGCGGGGCGGGCGTATTTTTGGAAGCAAAGAACGAACGATAGAATGTGCGCCAGAATAGGCGGAGGTTGTAGTGCATGAAGGCATCCTTGAATAGCGCCGACTTAAGTCGACGGCGCATGTTGACATCAAAAAAGCCCGCGAAGGGCTTTCTCCTCCCCATTCTATCAGGATTTAAGGTAATGCACATCGATTCAACGGATGCAATCCATTCACGCCTCACCCAAAAGTCCTCCACAGTGCGCAATCGTTTTGCAACTTCGCGGCAACTTTACTGCAACGCGTGATTCGTAACCTCGGTCATACAATGGAAGCAGAACATATTCATTGTATTGATATGTCACGTTTAAGAAGAGGAGTAAAAATCATGAATTTAAAACGTCGGTTTCAAGTCTTTGTTTTGATCGCGCTGTTGTTCAGCACATTTGGAAGCGGGCAGGTTGTCTCTGCCAGTTCGCCTGCCTCTGTGCCTCAGGATCCCATTGTCATCAACCGCAACCTGAATATCTGGGACGCCACCTTCATCGGGTTCGTATCGTCTGCCATCCATGAAAAATGGCGGCTCGAACTGACCGAAGCGCACACCTTCGAGGTGAAAGCCAACACGGCGGCTGGAGACCTTGTGCCCCTGCTTATCTTGCAGGATGCGAACGGCGTTGAAGTCACACGCGGCACAGGCTCGTTCATCACCTCCCAATCGGCGGGCACGTTCTACGTGCAGGTCCAGCCAGATTCAGGCGCCGGGTTTTACTTCATGACCCTGCGGGATGTGGTGAGTACCGGTCCGTCCGTTTCCACGGTGGTTGCGCCTACGAGTGTGAACGTGGGTGAAGTTGCCGTGGTCACCGTAAATTTGAATAATGTTCCCCCAGAGGGATATACCAGCGCGGAGTTTACGTGTACCTTTGATGCCAGCCTCGTCAGCGTGGGAACTCCGGTCGTCACTAATTTCTTTGGGGCCGATCCTGCGGTCGCCATTAACACGCCTCAGCCCGGCGCGCTCATTGTGGCAATTGCAGGGAGTAACGGCAACAAAGCGACCGCCAGCGGAGCAGTCTTTAGTTTCAACGTAACCGCGTTGCAAGCGGGCGAGACTTCCATTGAGTGTGCCGCGCGCGTCTCGCAAGGGAATAACACGCTGACCTCCCTCCCGTCCACTGGCATGAATCTCACCGTCAATGGAAGCGGACCCACCGCAACCTCTACGCCGGCGCCGGGTGACACCCCAACTGCAACGTCACAACCCGGCGAGACCGCCACACCGACTTCCCAGCCCGGCGAGACCGCCACGCCAACATCCCAGCCCGGCGAAACCGCCACACCGACTTCCCAGCCCGGCGAAACCGCCACACCGACGTTCACCTCCACCCCGGCTGAATCTGCCACGCCCACGGCTTCCTCCACCCCGGCTGAATCGCCGACACCCACTTTCACCTTCACTCCCGAAAGTTCGCCCACTCCCACATCTGCCCCGGATGGCACGCTCGCGGGACAAGTCATTGCGGGTAAGCAGGTGATTGTGACGCTGTTCTCCGGCAACGTGGCGATTACTTCGGTCAACGCCAATCCCGATGGGACGTTTAGCCTCGTCGCGCCGGCGGGCAATTACATAGTGATTGCCACGGCAAGCGGCTACCTCTCCGCGCAAGGTTCTGCCAACATCCTGCCGGGGAACACGACCACGAAGCCGACCATCACACTGCTGGCTGGCGACATTGACGGTAACAACGTAATCGATCAATTCGACGCATTGACCATCGGCATGAGCTACAACACTGCCTCTCCTGCCGCCGCCGACTTGAACAACGACGGCACGATCAATGTGCTAGACCTGGAACTCCTGGCGCAAAACTACCGCGACACCGGACCCACAGCGTGGGAATAATCGGATGATAAATTCCGGGCGCTCGTACGCGCGCCCGGAATTTGGAGTATGTAGTG